>CAYFYU010000005.1:71580-86751 GCA_964347455.1 uncultured Spirochaetota bacterium
GCATATCTCGATCGCCTTTTCGAGTACTCTGTTGAGGAGACGCCTATTCCAATTGAGTGTTGCCGGCCTGAGGAATTTACCAAATAGAACGCTGCACTGTTTGTCGTACCAAGAGAGAGCCCTCTTTTCAATGAGAGTCTGCGCTGCGATCTTTCCCGATAGCATAGCAAAAAATATACCCTCGCCACTTCCCGGTCTGACGAATCCTGCAGCATCACCGACTATCAAAGAATTATCGGTATGGTATCTTTTTATGGGTGCAAAGGGAATAATTTTGGAGCGATACGTATAATTACCAACCGAGACAATGCGATGGTCACGGAGGAAATCAAGGTAGCGTTTGTATATGACCTTTATATTTCTCTGCGGCAGGTAGGCACCCGACCCTATACTCACGTATCCTCTTTTTGGGTACAGCCAGCAATATCCCTTGATTCCCCCGAATGCATAGTGTACGTGAGCCGTATTCATATCCCCGGTTATTTTAAAATCGTTGACCAGACATATCCCTGTCTCTGGATAGTCCTTGATAAAACGCGCTCCTGTCGCATTTATGACAATGTCCCCTTCGGGAGTCTGGCCGATATGAAATTTTGCTCCTGCTCCCAATGCCTTATTTAATAGAAAAGAATCAAAATCCCTTCTCAAGGTGGTTCTCATCAACGGTTTGGGTGAAGTGTACTCTGTTGTATGGGAGCCACAATAGAATTTAACCTTGAATACGTCCATACCATCGAATTCTTTAATATGGGGAAAGGTTTCTTCGAATAGGAGGGGATTGAAAAGTCCCCCAGCGCAGGGTTTTTCTCGAGGAAAGTTTGTTTTGTCTATGAGCTCGACATCAATTCCTTCTTGCGCCAGATAGTATGCCGCCGTACTTCCTGCCGGTCCGGCACCAAGAACAGAAACTTTCATTTTTCTATCCTAAAAGTGCACAGTACTCTTTTTTGAGGATAACCGTAGGTTCTGTCAAGGGACGTAGGTTAACAACTACGTCAAGACAGACTTATGTCTCCTTGTACGTCCATGAACTAGTGTCATGGTAGTTTTGAATAGGTACATAGACCTTCTCATGTCAATTATAACGTTACCAGTAACCGGGAATTTTTTCACCACAGAAAGCACATGAACCATTTACAATGTCGTCTGATAAGACAGTGAAATGGTTTCGATGAACGATCCGTTTCCCACAGTCATGGCAGTAGGTCGAGTTTGCCATGTGCCCCGGCACGTTTCCGATATAGACATATTCCAGACCTTGCTTCTGTGCAGTTGTATAAGCTATTTCCAGTGTTCGGACGGGCGTCGGGCCGATGTTGGTCATCTCATACGCGGGGTAGAAGCGAGTAAAGTGAATGGGCACCTGTCGTCCAAGATTTTCTGCAATCCACTCACACATTATTTTCATATCAAGCTCACCGTCGTTTTTTGTTGGGATGACAAGATAAACTATTTCAAGCCAAACCTCTTTCGCCATTACGGTCTTGAGGGACTGCTTTACCCAATGCAGTTCACCCGACGAAGTTTCCCTGTAAAACTGTTCTGTAAATCCCTTCAAGTCGATCTTGATTGCATCGATTACCTCCAGAAGTTGCTGAAGAGGCAGGGTGTTGATGCAGCCGTTCGAGACGACCGAGGTTCGGAGCCCCTTTTTCTGTGCCAATTTCAGGACATCATACATGTACTCGTAGGATACAACAGGCTCGGTGTAGGTGAAACTGATCGAAGCAGCTTTTGAACGCTTTGCCTGTTCAACGACCTCTTCCGGTGAAAGCTCGGTGAACGCCACCTCTTCAACCTCTTTCTGGGAGATATGCCAGTTCTGACAGAACCTGCATCTCAAATTACAGCCCGCAGTGGCGAGACACAATCTCCGGTGTCCTGGAAGGAAATGATAGAGGGGAGCATTTTCTGGAGATGAGAGGGTGATCGTGCAGGGCTTTCCATATACAACGGAGTACAGAATACCGTTTTGGTTTTCTCTCGCGCCGCAGATGCCCCGATGCCCGGGCGATATGATGCAACTTTGGGGACAGAGTTTACATAGAACCCTGTTATGGGATACCTTTTCATAAAAGCAAGCTTCATGCACTTCGATAGTGCTTCACCCTTCCTTGACAGGACCTTCGGCCTCTGCGAGACCTTCGGCCCTTGACAGGACCTTCGGCCTCTGCGAGACCTTCGGCATTATCATATGAGCTATGAAAGTCTTTTTATCGACAGAAAGAGCAGGGTAAGGGATGCTACTTTCAACATGACAATGACACCGCTGGTACCCAGCAATCCCAGTACCGGAAGCAGTAGAATACCGCCAGTTATACCCCCAATAAAACCACCGATGAGGTCAGCCGCATTCAGATAACCTGCCGATTTGCCAACGAGACCGATCCTTTTTAGATTTATCTTATTTGCCAGCGGGAATTCAAACCCGACAAAGAACCCCCCTGCAAAACAGAGTATGAAGAAGCCAATTTCAGGAACAATAAATATGCCCTCTTTCTCCAATAAGGGAATAACACGAAGAAAGAAGAGTGGGAGCAAAACGGTAAAAACAATGATTCCCACCTCGAAAAATAAAAGTGTCCACTTGTCCTTTTTTATCTTTTCGATTCTTGAAGTCATCACCCAGCTTCCGGTTCCAGACCCAGCCATAAATGCGGTAATGAGCAGTCCGATGAGGTAGTATACGTAACCATACAGAACTTGGAAAGAGAAAATGAGGATGAGATCAAACATCATTCCGGCAAATCCGGTGGTACCAATGGAAACCGGAATTGCCCAATTCGCAGATTTCTCTTTCCACACAAAGTGTAAAAGGATGAAAAATATAATGAGCATTCCGGTGAATATGCCGGCTGCTCTCATGCGAAATGATTCGAGGAGTTCGAAGAAACCTGTCATTCCAGGTGAGAATTTTGCATTCCACAGATTTAGGCTGTACAATACCCCCGCGGGTAGGAAATCACTGTTTTTCTTCGCTGCCGTACCCTCGGTTGTACTCAAAAACCAGTTGAGCCAGCGGCTGTCGAGTCGGTAGTCGATGTAAAAGGGTGTAAAGAGCTTGATGGATATATCTCTTTCATCAAGCCTCTTTTTTACTGAATCAGGATTAATCCTGATCGGCTCCAAGCTATCCATGGCGATGAAAAAATTTACATCTCCGGGAATGATGGTAACAGAAGAATACACTTCTCGCAAGGTGGTCAATATGCAGATATTCAACTTTTTCATCTCCTTACTCAGGTAGCTGAGCGAGCCCGGCAGCTGTACCATGATAAATCCGCCGGGATTCAACCGGGATCTGGATAGAGAGAAAAATTCCTCGGTGTAAAGTCTATTGGTCTGCAGGTCAGAGGGGTTTGACAATCCGATAAAAATTACGTCGTAAGTATTGGATGTTCTCTTCAGATATCGCCTCCCATCCATGAAAATTACATGAGTCCTCGGGTCCTTCAATTCCTTCTCGGTCAGGGATGTTGGGTAATGTTGTATTGCCGTGAGTATCAAAGGATCAAGCTCAACATAGTCGACCCTTTCCGGAGAATGCTTCAACACTTCACTGATAACACCACCCGCACCTCCACTTATAACGAGTATTCTTTTCGGATTCGGGTGATTGAGCATTGGAAAGTGCACGAAATTTTCTACGTGTGCAAAATTCGGGGACGGAACAGTAATAATCGGAGTACCGTTGGCGAAGAATGTATACTGCTCCTGTTGTCCTGTCACTGTAACATTACCGTACTGAGAATTCTTGTAAAAGAGCACTTCCTGATTTTTCCATTGTCCTTTGATAGAATTTATATGAATAAACGTGGAACCCTTACTGACAAGAAGGATAACCGATACAGCCACGACTATTAAGCTCATTACACGCAGGTAGCTTGAACTGAACCATCTGTTTTGGGTGAAGTTCAGGAGATAGAGACATGAAAGCCCGTTTAAAAGGACGATCATGAATGCTATTTGAAAAGAGTGGAAAAAGGGAATGAGGGCGTAAGTTAGGACTAGGCCACCGACGGCCGTTCCGATTATTTCGAAAATATACACCCTCCCAATGGCAGATGCATCTTCTCCGGAATAATTTGAAACAATAGTACAGCCAGTAGTAAAGAGAGCACCATGAAAAAAGCTAACGGGAAGGAGAATGAGAAATGAGGAGAACAGCATCGGTACTAGCCCGATTCCCTCACCGGGAATGGCACCCATAATGTTTTTTAGATTCCTGATAAGATAAGTACAAATGGGCAAACTTATGCTGAAAATGAGCTGCAGTACGATATACATTTCGATTTTTCTGCGGCAATGTTCTATTCTGCTTCCCAAAATCATCGATCCGCCTGCCTCGAGAATGAGCCAATTTGCCAGAATAATACCGATTGAAAGCTCGTTTCCGGAGAAAACAACGAGCAGTTCTCTGAGCAGGACTATCTGGGCGACCATGCCACTGAACCCTAGTACCACAATAGGGGGAAGGAAGGGTGAATTCATCTGTCGGTTGTGATGTGAAATCACGTTTGCCAGATGCCTGGAATGGGATTTCCGCAGGCCGAACAATTTCCATCCTTAATATTGTTTTTCACGACCTGAAAATGAATACGTTCTATGAGAATATTTTCACACTTTGGGCAATAGGTGGAATTTAATCGATGACCGGGAACATTTCCGATACACACGTATTCTAGCCCAACATCCCGGGCAAGGTGGTGTGCTTTTTCCAGAGTTTCAACAGGAGTGGGAGGCAATTTGGTTAATTTATACTGGGGGAAGAAACGTGAAAAGTGCATGGGAACATTGGTGCCGAGATTTTTCCTTATCCAGACGCACATCTTTCTGATATCATCGGGGTCGTCGTTTACCGTTGGGATGACGAGATTGACTATTTCAAGCCATACCCCCGCATCCCTGATAATTTTGAGCGATTGTAACGCCGGTTCGAGCTCAGCAGAACAATACCTGTAGTATATTCGATTCTGAAAACCTTTGAGATCGATTGTAACGGCATCGGTAAACCGGAGCATGTCTTTCAAGGGTGCTGGGTTCAATGTACCATTTGAATGCCATATTAGCTGCCTCTGGTACCACAGCTTCAGGGCTGGCCATAAAGTAGTAATCCATCTCTTCAAATGAACGCTGTGAGAGATGCCAGTTCTGACAAAAACGGCAGTGAAAGTTGCAGCCGGCAGTACCGAAGCACAGGATATATGTGCCCGGAAGCATGTGATGTTGCGGTTCTTTTTCAATAGGGTCTAACTGAATTGCAGATGGCTTGCCATACACAAGGGTGTATAATGTGCCATCATAATTTTCTCTATTTCGACACTCACCCCTCTGTCCCCTGTATATGATACATTTTCTGAAACAGAGCTCACACTGAACTCTCCCATGAATAAGTTTCTTGTAGTACATCGCCTCCTTGATGAGCGGTATCGACGTGATGGGTAGCTTTTTTTGTTTTTTATTACGATAGGGTTGAAAAATGTCCTGTTTTTTTTCGCCAACAGTTATCTTTCTCCCAGTGCAGGCAAGAGGGAATCCGAGGGAAGTCATACCGACCGCAAAACCGAGCCCTGCCTTTAGTGATTGGGTTAGAAAATTTCTCCTCGTCACAGGCTTGTGGGTGAAATCTTCCTGGGTATCTATTCTACCCATTTTCCTGGTGACCTGATGAAGCATTTAATGCATATTGAAGTTGCGGTGTAAAGAAAATATGATAAAATACACTATAACGATAAATGAGACGCTATTAAATGTCAAGTAGGTACAGAAAGATAGCAGCTTGAGCAAGAACGATCTGGGCGGGGGGCGGGCTATGGCGAGAGTGAGAAAAAGAGTGATCGTTAAAGGCTGGGTGCAGGGAGTTTTTTTCCGTGCCACTTTCATGGAAAAGGCGATTGCAAGCAATGTAAAGGGATGGGTACGCAACAATTCAAACGGTACTGTGGAGGGGGTGTGTGAGGGAGAGGAAGAGAATGTTGCAAAGGTGATCAAATGGTGCCACCGTGGTCCAAGTGGTGCGGTTGTCGAGGACGTTCAGATACATGATGAGCCTTATACGGGTGAGTACACCAGCTTTTCGATCAAGTATGATCGTTGGTGATTTTTCTATTTCTGTATCCCAAATATTTCGGGATTTACAATATAGCGCGGTCTGTGTCCAGTAAGGACGTTGAGCACTTCATCCATCCCCTGAACCATATCACGCTCAAAACTTTCCTCTGAATACCAGGCAATATGGGGTGTCACGATAATATTACTCAGACCAAGGAGTGGATTGTCCTTTGCAGGCGGTTCTTTCTCCAGTACATCGATACCGGCACCGCTTATTACTTGGTTTTTTAGAGCATTGAAAATGGCCTGTTCATCGATGATGCTTCCTCTTGCTGTATTGACTATAATCGCATTTTTCTTCATAGAATCAAATGCACTCCTATCTATCATGTGGAACGTTTCTGGTGTGAGGAGTGCGTGAATCGTTACGTAATCTGCTTCTTGTAACAGCTCCTCTAGTTCATATTTTCTCGCTACATTGAGCATCTTGAATAGGTCGTCGTCCAGGTAAGGATCATAGGCGATGACGTTCATTCCAAATCCTTTTGCCTTTGGAACGATCCTTCGGCCTATTCTTCCAAGTCCAATTATGCCAAGGGTTTTATCATGGAAATTGAATATGGGCTTGGTATAGTTGTAATCCCACTCCGCATGCTGAGTTTTTGGTATGATGAGCTGTAGCTTTCGGGCTACCGAAAGTAGCAGAGTCATTGCATGGTTTGCAACCTCATCGGTACAGTAGGCAGGCGTGTTACAAACGGGTATGCACTTTTTCGTCGCAGCCTTCACATCAACGCAGTCGTACCCCACAGAGAGGGCAAGAATAAGCTCACAACGCTCCATCGGTTCGATTATTTTGGCATCCAGGGTTCGCGCGATGACAACGACCGCCGATGCATCAACTATCTCATTTTTCAGCTTTTTATCATCTTCACTTCTCACCGCTACGATTTTTGCACCTATTTCTACCGCCCGTTTTTTAAAATAGTCTAGATCACCGAATTTCATAAATAACCGCTGCCCGGAAAAAACGATCTTTTTCATTACTCCTCCTGGTCTGTTCTAGTGTAAAATCAAGTCGTATATATGGACAAATATTTTTATAAATAGAATTTTAACTATCATTATTGGAGAGAGGAGAAGACAACCTGTCCTGCAGTTCTTCGAGCTCAACAAGAGTTTTCGGCCAATCACGTTTCAGAATTCGTGAAAGAGCACGATCGGCGAGTATCTTACCACCGGTTTGACAGGTCGGACAGTAGTTGCACTCGTTTTCACTGTAAACGATACGCTGAACAGGTGAACCACAGGTTGGGCAGGGCTTCCCGAAGCGGCCATGCACAGCCATTTCCTCTCGAAAAGCGGTAACCTTTTGGGGAAAATCGCCTCTCCTCTCTTTTCGCAACCGATCCGTCCATTCTATGAGAGTTTCCCGACATGCATGATAAAGTCGGCCTACACTTTCATCTGAGAGGCTCGAGGTTAGTTTTAACGGCGAAAGTCCCGCCCGGTGTAATATCTCATCGGAATAGGCATTTCCTATTCCTGAAATAATTCGTGGATCAGTAAGGGCACGTTTCAAGGTGTGGGGGTCTCTTCTTATTGTGCTCGTAAAGCTTTCCCTATCGATATCGAGGATCTCGATGCCACCACGGTTGAAGTTTCGCAAGGCTCTATTGCCATGGACTATAAAAAGGGATGCACGGTTTCTGGAGCTATATTCCACCATGATTAGTGTTCCTGTGGAAAAATCGAAAGCGGCAAGCCCGTGCCGTGCCGGTATTGCAGCTCCCTGTTTCTTCCATAAAAATCGGCCCAGAATCATCAGATGAAATACCAGAAACAACTCGTCCTCGAGACCGATAACAATATACTTTCCTATCCTGTTAATATTGATGGCCTTTTTCCGCAGTAGTGATGCTGTTGGAGGATCATAAGTTCGAAGGAGAAAGGGGCTTTTAATACGTATCCCGTTTAATGGGTGGCCAACAACCCGTTCCTCCAGTGATTCGATGTAAACGATCAGGTCGGGAAGCTCGGGCATTTTTATCCTCAGGAAGAAGGGGTCGTTTCCGCTGAAACAGGGCAAAGATCAACCTGCCAATGGCAATATCCATTATATTATGAAAGACAAGGAGTGTAAACTCACTCTGTACAATATCTGCTATTTTTCCATACAGCATCGTGGACTGGGGGAGAAAGAGCAACAATCCGATGACTGCACCAAACTGTAACCTTGAGGGTATTCCCTTTTTGGATGAACTACCTCGCGAAAGGCGATGAGAAAATATGAATACGGCGATGAGAAATAGGGAGGCTGAAAATAGTATCAATACATCCGTTTTTATTTTCCCCTTAGGAACTCCAAGCTCTCCGTCCATGAAGAGATTGATCAGTATCGCGAGCCAGAACATAAATATAAGCGCCACAAATAAAATCAAAATAAATTTATTTTTACTCATGGAAACTCCTCCTTAAGGGATAGGGGAGCAAACCTCCACTCCTTGGCAGGACCTTCGGTACTTGACAGCACTTTCAGCCTCTGCGAGACTTTCAGCCCTCACCCCTACTAAAACAGTGTCAAAAATAGGGAATGGAAATCAACACCTTTTTCAAAGCAGCATTACAAAATTTTTTATGTTGTAGCAAACCTGACAATTTTCGGTTTTACCAGGGTTAAAAAATCCCTGTAGGCTAGCTGAATGAGTTCAGTGTGGGATCCTGCATTAAAGGATATCTTCTCATCCTCTGCAAGTGATTCATCGGCGTATACTGCCATATCGTAGAGATTACCGAAGGGAGGCATTGCTCCGAGGGCACAACCGGGGAAGCGGTCCTGGAATTCTTTCTCTTGGGCAAGTTTTACCCTTTTTGCGCCAGAGACTTTTTTTAGAAGTTCGAGGTCGAGTTTAAAGTTTGCCGGCAGTACTGTCATGGTCATTTCATCATCGATCATGACTATAACAGTCTTTGCAAGTTCTTTGCCGTGAATATGAGCGGATGCAGCAACTTCTTGTGCTGTATAAGCTATCGAATGAGAAATGGTAACATACTTAATCTTTTGAGCGTCGAGAAATTGTTTTAATTTTTCAGCAGGCATTCTTAATCCCTCCTGTTCAAGGATCAGGGCTACCTACTACATATTTTAAAACAATTTTTAAATTTTCAAAAGGGGTTGTTGTAGGTGAGTGTTCTAAAATTTCTTATTTCATGGTATGTTTAAAATAGCGCTTTTATACGGAGTGTCCGGTGATCTATATCGGTACATCTGGGTGGACCTACAAGCATTGGAAGGGTGAATTCTATCCTGAAAAAATCTCCCAAAGTATGTGGCTGGAGTATTACGCTGAGCATTTCAACACGGTCGAACTCAACGCTTCATTTTATCACATTCCTAAAAATAACGTCACAATGGGATGGGCTCAGAGAACCCCACGGGATTTTAAATTCAGCGTTAAAGTAACACGACTTATTACCCATGTTCGGAAACTCCAAAACTGTGACGACATCATCGAGTGGTTTTTCAGAGAGATGGAACCATTAAGGAAAAAGGTGCTGGTTTACCTGCTGCAGCTCCCCCCATCCTTCACCCCCAACCCGGATCACTTGAAGATTTTCCTAAATCGGCTCCCGCAGATCAACCGATATGTTATTGAATTCAGGAATGAATCTGCCTTTACCGGTTCTCTGCCGGATATACTGACAGAAAAGAACATCGGTTTTTGTATTCATGACTACCCGGGGATTGAATCGCCTCCAGTCGTTACCTCTGATGTGGTGTACGTACGTTTTCATGGGTATGGGAGGCAGTATGCGGGATCCTATCCTGATGACGTATTGAGAGATTGGTCTATCAAAATGAAGAAGTGGAGTGACGGGGGCAGAACAGTTCTTGTCTACTTCAACAATGATCTCGAGGGGAGTGCGATCTCCAATGCTTTGACTTTGAGGGAAAATTTATCATTGCATCGATAAAGATTTATCCTTGTACCGAAGGTCCTGTCAAGGGCCGAAAACAATGCAGTGATTTAAACTTTTTTTTCCTCGGCCGCCTGAAATACATCCTGAAGTATAGAGATACAACGGTCAATTTCTTCCGAAGAACCTTGTCAGGCTCCTTCGTTTTACGATCCTTAACCAGCATTAGAGCAGCCATAAGTCCGATTCCTCGTGCATCACCGATACATTCATGAGAATTCTGCAGCTTTTTCAATCCCTCAAGGAGGCGGGTTCCATGTTTTACCGCATTTGCCATGAGGTGATCCTCAAGAAGTTCAATGGTTGCCAGTGCTGCCTTACAGGATACCGGATTGCCCCCGAATGTGGATCCGTGAGAGCCCGCTTCCCAATCCATGATGTCGGCCTTGGCCACCACAGCACCAAGGGGCATTCTTGATGCAACACCCTTGGCAAGGGCAATGATATCTGGCTCAACACCGAAATGTTCAATCGCAAACATCTTGCCCGTGCGTCCCATCCCGGATTGAACTTCATCGACGACGTATAGAATTTCGTATTTTTTTGCGATCCGGTACATCTCTTGGTGGAAGTTTGATGGTGGAATGATATACCCACCTTCTCCCTGAATGGGGTCAACGATTATGGCAGCGACTTCCTCTGGAGGCACAGAAGTTCGAAACAGCGTGTCTTCCACAAAATCAACACAGGACATACCACACTCCGGTGCACACATACCCCAGGGACAGCGGTAACAGTTGGGAAATGGAATATGTGTGACGCCGGGAACAAGGGGGTTATAGTGTTTTTTCTGAACCAGTTTGCTAGCGGTGAGTGAGAGAGCTCCCATGGTACGGCCATGAAATGCTCCAAGAAAGGCGATATTCAGGTCCCGCTGTGTGTGCCATCGTGCAAGCTTGAAGGCTGCCTCCACCGCTTCTGAGCCTGAGTTACCGAAATAAACCTTTTTGCCCACGCTGCCGGGAGCCAACTTGGCGAGCTTCTCGGCGAGCTTTATCAATGAGGGATAGGAAAAATCGGAACCAGACATGTGCAAAAGGCAATCCGCCTGCTCTTTTATCGCTTCTACAACCTTCGGGTGACAGTGACCTGTCGAGCACACCGCAATACCGGCGGTAAAGTCGAGAAATAAATTTCCATCCACATCCTGTACCCACGACCCCTGAGCTTTTTTGCTCGGGATCCCGGAAGGGAAGTCGTGATCTTGGGAGCTTGCAAGGTATCCTCCGAATGTCTTCACGTGTAATTGAGAGGCAAAAATAAGTTTTCAGCTCATGCGCCAAGCATCTTTTTAATACATGCTCTTCTTCACTCCAATTATACTATGCTGTTAAGGCATTTAATTGAAACCCGTTATGACAAAGGTCTTTGTCCTCGTGGACAATTGTAAGCACAGTTCTAAATTTTCTCAATAACTTCACCATTTTGTTGAAAAGAATGTACCTATACAGAGTGGAAATTTTAGAACCTTGGCAGATTATACTTCTACCATTCATTTTCGTAAGAATAATGATTCTTAAATTATAAAGAGGATGAGCTCAGCTTCTTCGTTTATTCGATTTTTAATGGCCTTCTCTCTCCGCCTACTTCTCATTGTAGTCTTTGGATGTGGTGATAATGGATGAGAAGTGGCTCTTTAGTTTAAGCATTGAGAGGTTAAGTTTCTGATGATCGATTTAGAGCCCAAGGCTTTAGTGACGTTCAGAGATGAATCGATTCTGTTTGTGAAGAAAGACGCAATTGATGTAGAAGCGAATTATAGGAAAACTGCTCAAGGCTGGAGCTAACCGGGTTATTTCACCGAAACAGATTAACCGGTCACCGGATGGCCTCGTTTATCCCTGTCTCACTATTATACATTTTCTCTATGTCATCGTTGATGGTGGGGATGTATCGATGCGTCTAGATGAGATAATGGACGAAAAAAGTACACCTCTGGTTGATAAAACGCAGTGGGAATCAGGTATCGGGCAACACATTGGAGCAAGGGGAATGGAAGAAACAATTATAAAAGTTTTGATAAAGAAAAAGATAGCTTATATATTTCCGCATTCATAAGAAGTATCGTATCTTGAAAAAGTAGTTTCTAGTACATTGCATGGTTGTTCCTTATTTCAGAGCCGGAATACAACTCCAATTATTGCATAATTCAAGAGAGTGAAATTGTAGACACTTTCGACGTCCGCACCCCCTTCGAGTATACGATAACCGGCTTTAAAACTGATCCTGTCATTCACGCGATATATCAGGGCGAGCAGAACATCCTCTGCCCTTCCCTGGCCTCCAGGGGACACAAGAGCATCCCCATCGAGTAGAAGACTCATCCTGTTTATGAACATCCATTCAGCTCTAAAATTGAGAAGAGGAACAAAACCCACATCAGTGTTTGACGAGCGCTTCTCCTCATCTTCGAGTCTTACCTCGGCATCCCGTAACTTTGCCGTGAATCCCAAACCCACTTTCCATTTTTTTGAGTTTATAAAATCAAACCTGTATGTCAATCGATAGGAATTGAACTTATAGAAAGCCTCAAGATCGGTGTTCGCTGGGAAAAATTCACCATTGAAAGAGATATCATTAGCGACGCGTCCCTGAGCATTCAGACTAAGGGGGGCAAAAAGAACAGACACTGAATGTTTTGGATGAAATTGATACCCAAGTTTCAAACGATACACTAATCTGGATTTCGCGGGCAGGTCGTCGGTGAGTGAAAAGAGAGTTCCCGATTCATTGGGTATTCGAACATCGATGTAGCTGGGCCACACATAACCTCCCTCGGCGTCGAAAAACCATTCGCACCAAGCAGAGAGAGGGAAAAGGAGAATTAAATATAGAAAGAGTACGTAATATTTTAGACTAGTTTTACTCATCATCACCTCGAATGCATATTATAGAACAACTTTTAAGAATTTGCACGCAGATAACTCAACCAAAGGCGATGGTCTATTTCCTACCTAAGAGTAGCTTCAAGACATATCGGACATGTCTCTATATCATAAATGATGATATTCTCCTTAGGTGGGGATCGATATTCTCATTTTCAATGAGTCTGACGAAACAATCATACGACTTTCCAGATAGTAATGGATGTGCTGGACACTGAATGAGGAGAACTTATCAGCTATGGCTTTTAAAGGAGAAGCTTCCCTTGTATGCCTGTAAATGGGTGGTCATGCCATATTCATCGGTTTAACACTTTGGGGAAATATTAATGAGTTGGTGATGCAAAAGCGCGAGATGATGGCAAGCATCAGTGCGTCCAGGATATCATCTGCGCTAAGTTCCTTTCGACTAAAATCATTGAGGGCTGCTCGGTACACCGCCTGTCTGCAGGTAACAGGAAAAACGCTTGAACCTCGTACTTTGCTAAGGAGTTTCTAGGCAAGAGAATCGCATTGTCTCAGATCAGTAACGGGAAGACCGATGGGGATGTCGACCAGTATTGGTGATGTCTCACTGCAAGATACCATTAGATGGTAATCTATCAATTTCTGAAGAGAGTGGATCATCTCCTTCAACCAACTTAATTTTTATATTTTCTTCATTTAAGGTGCATGTGTTTTCTGAGTCTAACTTCCGAAATCAATCAGACCTAAATCGGCATTTAAAAGTCCGGCATTGAAAATTGACGGGAGTCATTAAGAGTAGTACTTTGGAAATAAAAAAGGATATAAAGATGAGTAATTTCTCGGGTAAAAATATCCTGATTGTTGGAGGAAGCTCGGGCATCGGATTGGAGCTGGCCCGGAGATTGATCTTAAGCAAAGCCCATGTTACAATCTGGAGCCGTAACCGGCCGACCGAGCTCGACTCCAAAAGCTACATCTATTCCACCATAGACGTGCGTCAGCCGATCAACGGGCAAAATCCCCAGCACCCGGAAAAACTGCATGGGCTTGTGTACTGTCCCGGTTCGATTACACTCGGAGCCTTTTCTCGTCTGCGAGAGGAACAGTTCCTCGCTGATTTCGAACTGAATTTACTCGGAGCTGTCCGGGTCCTGCAGTACTGCCTCCGCTCTTTTGTCACGACCGGAGCCAGTGTAGTGATGTTCAGCACAGTGGCGGTGCGGATGGGGTTTTCCTTTCACACCTCTATTGCTGCGGCCAAAGGCGGTGTAGAAGGGCTCGTTCGTTCACTGGCTGCAGAATTCGCATCCAAACGGTTTCGCTTCAACGCGGTGGCGCCCTCTCTGACCGATACTCCTCTTGCCAGTGCCCTTCTGTCCACTGAGGAAAAGCGGTCCAAAGCCGACCAGCGTCATCCCCTTGGCAGGATAGGGAAACCCGCTGACCTGGCTGCCTCAGCTCAGTTTCTACTCTCAGATGATTCGAGTTGGATTACCGGCCAGGTGCTTTCGGTGGACGGGGGCTACTCATCACTTCGGCTTCTATGAAATTTGATTATGACAGATGAGGTATGACGGTGCGTCATAATTGCCACTCAAGCCAAGGCCGTGGCATTCGGTACAGTTTTGTAAGGGCTTTTTATATCCCTCTACGTGTCCAACACCAGCCAGCTCTTCTGTGTGATGACCACAAGATAAACAAATAATGCTGATGAAAAAGCTGTACAATCCAAGAGAAATGATTCGAAATATAACAGGGTCCTTGTTACTGACTTATAAAAAAGCAACGGGTTGTAGTGTATTTTTTAAACTATATCAATATGTCAAGCTCATAATCTTCAATGGAGAGGCTCCAATACAATACATCAATATTCTGGATATGTTTGAAAGTGTTAAAGTCGGGTTTTTCGGTGTTATCACGGATAAGAGCACAGGATTCAAGCGGCACCGAATTCGGTTCTCGGATCAGTACGTAGAATGATATCGCTTACCGCACCCTGGTTGAAACCTCTGTATCCCTCGCGGCGCTGTATGTTTTCCAGGTGGCTTCCAATCGAGCCTTCCTGGGAGAATCGTTTTTTTTTGTGCTTCGGTGATGCTCCCCATCTGTATCAGACGCCACAATCGATCCGGGGTTACCTTCCAGCGTTCGCCTTTGGTAAAGACCTGTCGCAGAAAGCTAAAGTTGCTGAAAGGGTGCATCATCTCGACACTCCATTCGGCAAGCCCTGTGGTGACTTTGTCAAAATCAAACCGGGCTGCAAGATGATGGAGACCCGCGGTGAGCATTGATT
>CAYFYU010000006.1:0-9074 GCA_964347455.1 uncultured Spirochaetota bacterium
AGCAACGATTTTCGCCGATCTCTGAACTGCTTTGTATGCGGTATTTCCTGCATCGAGATCTGGAAAGATGTATACCGTTGCTTTACCAGCAACCTTGCTGTCATGTATCTTAACACGCGCCACCTCTTCAGAAGTTGCAGCATCATACTGTAGTGGTCCTTCAATGGCCAGGTCGGGCCGTTTTTTCTGAGCTATCGCTGCTGCTTCTCTTACCTTATCCACATCTTTCCCCTTGCCCGAAGCTCCGGTCGAATAGGAGAGCATTGCCACGTAGGGTTTTATACCAAATACATCGGCTGTCTCCGCACTGGTTATCGCAATATCGGCAAGCTGCTCTGGTGTCGGGTTTTCCACAAGGGCACAATCACCGTATATAAGAACATTTTCCGGCATACACATGAAAAAAATGCTCGAGGCGAGCGAGATATCTTTTCTCGACCTAATGATCCTCAGTACAGGCCCGAGAGTTTCTGCAGTGGAATGTGTACTTCCCGAAACCAACCCGTCGGCATGGCCCTTGTACACCATCATCGTTGCAAAGTAATGGGGATTAAGCATTCCATCGACTGCCATTTCTCTTGTAACACCTTTATGTTTTCTCAACTGGTAATAGGTTTCCGCATATTCTTCTGACAAACTCTTCTCAGCCGTAAGGGGATCGATAATCCTTGCCCCTTCTACGTTTGCCCCAACTCTCTTGGCAGCCTCCCGCACTTTCTCCTCGTTTCCAACAAGACAAATATTGCACACTTCGCGCCTGAGAAGTTCTTCGGTTGCCTGAAGAATTCTTCCCTCCGTACCCTCAGGCAGTACAATACTTTTTAACGCAGTCTTTGCCTTCTCCAGTATCCTGTATTGGAACATCCTCGGTGTTGTGATCTCTCTGCTCACTTCACCCAGTTGAACATGAATACTGGTAAAATCGATATTCCTCTCGACCGCATTTTTCACAATCTCAAGCTTTTCAGCATCGTCAAGGGTCAGTTCTCCTGAGATCTGGTTGATCTTCATCGCTGTACTGTAGGTATCCTCTTGAACGGAAAGAACAGTCAAACCTGCATCGGCAATGCCATCGAGCAGTTTACGAGCATTTTCACCGGGAAGCAATCCGCCGGTAAGGATTACACCTGAATATCGTGGAAACTGAAAAGATTTCTGGGCGATCATAGCCATAAATATCAGGTCGATCCGGTCGCCAGGGGTAATGAGAAGGCATCCATCCTTATCCTTCAAATAGTTGAGGGCATTTTCCGGCATCATGGCGAGCACTTTTACATCAGTAACCACCTTAGAGAGATCGTCACCTTTGTACACTATTTCCGCATTGAGCTCATTTGAAACCTCGCGCAAACGCGGACCTGAAAGTATCGGATTATGCGGTATTGTGCCAAAAAAAGGTATCTTCTTCTTTGCAAGAAGTTTCCGCAAAAGGGTGATATTTTCCGCATAATTCTTCAGCTCGAATTGGTTCGCCACCACACCAATGAGGTTGCATCCCATTTCCCGGAATGAATCGACACATTCCGCTACACTTCGTACGATCTCTTCAACCGATCTACCAGATCCCTTTGCCACAAGGAGTACCGGTGCGTTCAGATTAAGTGCGATCTCGGCATTTATATCAAATTCCAGAGCCGCTATTGTACTCGTATAATCCGTGCCCTCTAATATGACAACATCTTTTCCTGATGCAATTCTTCCATATGATTCGAATATTTTTTCAAATAAAGTTTCCTTGTTATCAACCGCATCGGTCATGGTTGCCGGATTTACATCCGTATCTTTGTCTGAAAGTCCGAATACTTTTTTTATCAGAAGCGCATCCTGATCCATGCCATCCGTATTGTTCGAATTGGTCTGACCTATGGGTTTCATGTACCCTACATTGGGAATAATAGCCTGGAGGGCATTTATCAAACCAATAGTAATAAAACTCTTTCCACTACGATTCTCCGTCGCAGCGATATAGATCTTTTTCTCCATGAAATCACCCTTTGAATACTGTTGTGACTATTATACTATTGAACAGGTTATAATAAAAGCTAACATTGTAATATTTTTATTTCATATATTGAGATGGGCGTTTGCTTTCAAGCTAAAAGCAATAATCTGAAGAATAGGACTTTTAATTTTTGTTGTATGAATGCCCTAGAGAAAGTAAATTTCCCCATATGTTTACAAGTAATGATGGTATACTAAATCCGCAAACCATGAAAGAGATATCTTCTGGCACAGGAGAAAAACGGGGTGCAACGCTGCAGCATGACGGTGTGAATTTTGCCCTTTTTTCTGCGCATGCTGAAGAGGTATTCCTCCTCCTCTTTGACTCACCCATCTCAAGAGCAACAGACATTATTAGAATGAACCATCAAACAGAAGACCATATCTGGCACGTCTTTGTCCATGGAATTCAGCCGGGTCAACTATATGGATACAAATTGCGAGGTCCCTACAACCCTGGAAACGGCTTACGATACAACGACAGCAAGCTTCTCATTGACCCCTACGCAAAGGCTGTTTCCGGGAAAGCCGTTAACATCGATAATCTCCTCCTTGGCTACGATTTTAATGCACCTGAAAAGGATATGGTTATGGATCGGAGGGACAATGAGCTGGTTGCTCCAAAATCTATTGTCATCGAAGACCATTTTGATTGGGGTGATGTTGAGAAGCCTGATATCCCGATGAAGGACCTCATCATTTATGAAGTACATCTCAAGGGATTTACCGCGCATCAAACATCAAAGGTGAAATATCCCGGAACCTATTTCGGTTTTATCGAAAAAATTCCCTACTTGAAACAGCTCGGCGTCAATGCCGTCGAGCTGCTTCCCATACAGGAATTTTATGTTCGTGATGCACTTGTCAAAAACGGTTTGACAGAGTATTGGGGTTACAACACGATCGGTTTCTTTGCTCCCGAGTTATCATACAGCACCCAGACCAGTCTCGGCTGTCAGGTTCAGGAGTTCAAAAGTCTGGTACGTGAGCTCCACAGAGCAGGCATCGAACTCATCCTCGATGTGGTCTATAATCACACAGGAGAGGTTGATGAACATGGACCCACGCTTTGTTTTAGAGGGATCGACAATAAAGCGTACTACCTGCTGAAAGGCCCCCCCGATCAGCCTGAAAGATTCTACCTTGATGAGACCGGTTGCAAAAACACCCTCAATATTGAACATCCGGCGGTTTTGAGGATGGTTATCGACTCTCTCCGCTACTGGGCTGCGGTAATGCACGTTGATGGATTCAGATTCGATCTGGCGCCATTACTGGCAAAGAAAGGATCTCTATTCAGCACAGAGTCTCTTTTTTTCAAAGTCATCTCGGAAGATCCTGTTCTCTCGAAGGTGAAACTGATCGCTGAGCCGTGGGATCCAACAAGCAATCAGGTTGGCAATTTTCCATCAGGATGGTCTGAGTGGAACGGAACGTTCAGAGATACGGTGCGGAAGTTCCTTATAGGAGAAAAGGGGCAGATACAGGAGCTTGGTTGGAGACTAACTGGTTCACAGGATCTCTACAGTAAAAACGGGCGAAGCCCCTTCAACAGTGTTAACTTCATCACCTGCCACGACGGTTTTACCCTCCATGATCTATTCTCATACAATAAAAAGCACAACAGGGCAAATAAGGAGAACAATAGAGACGGTACTGAATTGAATTTTTCCAGCAACTGCGGCGTTGAGGGTGATACAAAAGATAAAAGTATCCTGCGCTTTAGAAAAAGAATGATAAAGAATGCAGCGTACATACTCTTCTTTTCCTTGGGAACACCAATGGTGCTGGGAGGAGACGAGCTCATGAGAACACAGCGGGGAAACAACAATGCCTACTGTCAGGATAGCAAATTAAGCTGGTTTAACTGGGATCAGATTAATATGAATTCGGGTATTCATGAGTTCTTCATGAAAGCGATTGAATTCCGGAAAATCCATGGGATACTCAAAAGTGAGAATTTTCTCAACTCTTCAGAAATAACCTGGTTCGATGAAAAACTCAATCCCCCGGAATGGAGCAACCCTAAAAAGCGGAGTTTGTGCTATCAGATCCCAGGCGATTCAACAGCCAATCCTCAATATTATCTATTTTTTATTCTTAATTCAGAATCTATTGCAAAAAAGATGCACTTACCGCAATACAGTGGTAAGTGCTGGTACAGGGCGGTTGATACCAGCTTTAAGGAGGGTGAAGATTTTATGCCCTCTGGTGAGGAGATAGCTCTGGAAAACTCAACACACTACCTTATCGGTCCGAGAACATTTGCTCTACTGATCGCCAGATAAAGACAAACCATTCAGAGATTTTCCACTGTTTCAGCTATCTCTTCATTCTCAAGCCGTTCAACTTCCTCTTTGTAGTATTCCTGATAGGAGTCGTACCGATCGAGCTGTTTAATGGACAGGCGTGCGTTGGTTGGTGCTGGTCCCTGAGGATAAAGGTATATTTCGAAATTGTTCTCATATATCCGAAAGTATGGGACAACCTCTCGCTCATTCTCTCCGTATATGTCCTCCAGTTTTTCAACCATCGACAGAATCAGTTTTTCGATTATTCTCTGAGAGTGATTTTGGTTGAGCTCGAATCGCACACTGAAAAAAATCAATTCCCTATTTTCGTTGAAGAAAAGGGAAATGTTCTCACCGTAAAACTGCCCCGGTTTCTGCAGGAGGACATGGTAATTTCCATGCACTGCAGAGATCTCCTCTTCGATAACCTGATACCCGTCTGCACGCGCTGCGCTGATTAATCGGTTGTAGTTGCTCGTAAACGATACGAACGAGTAGGAGGGCGTTTCCTGCCCAAAAAGCCCAAAGGAAGGCGCTAGAATCAGAATTGTGATTATGAAAAGGAGATTCTTTTTTCTCTCTTCCATCCCTGATCTCTCTCTTCTGAAGTGAGGGGTTCCCCTTCCATTCCCCTCTCTAAGTATCGGTGTTCAGCATGGAAAAATATACGTTATTATGTCAAATTTAAAAAAATAAACGACCAAAGATGCCAAAGATGATACACTAAATCGGTATCAACCACACTATGATTCCTTCCATTTCATGAGATCGGGATAAATAGCTCTTACGCCTGCGTCGGAAGGAACTATCCGCACCCCCATACTCTGGACTCCAGATGATTTCAGTCTTAACTCTCCCTCGTATTTTCCAACATTGTCGTTATATTTTTCACCAAAGTCTAAACAGATCGTTTCATAGTTATCCTGATCTCCCAACAGATAGAAAAGCTCGACGTCAATCACTTCAGGATCCGCTTCGTCCAGATAAACATAGCATTCTACATGAATGAGATCATCGGTGAAAAGAAGATCCTTTTTATCAATGCCTGTAAAAACATCCTTGATGTACATTTTGTCCCAAATTGCCTTGACCTTTTTCGCACCTGACATTATCCCGTTTAGACGAGCCCAATTATCGGCACTTAGCTCTTCAAAGCTCTGCAATGCAGGCAGATAACATCGATCACAGTACTCCCGGATCATATTGTTTATGTTGAAATTCTTGAATGAAGAATGAATGGATTCCCGCATCATAGATACCCAGGCCTTTGGTATATCCCGCTCATCTCTCTCATAGAAAAGCTGCGTTATTTCCTCCTCAAGCAAATCGTAAATCTGGTTTGCCTCTGCCAAATGCCGGATCTCAGAATTATCATCCAATCTTCCCGACTTTATTGACCAACCGTTCTGCTTATTGTAACACTCAGGCCACCAGCCATCGAGAACGCTGAGATTTAGAACACCGTTCATTCCAGCCTTCATTCCGGAAGTGCCCGAAGCCTCAAAGGGTTTCAACGGTGTGTTGAGCCATAGATCAACACCCTGTACGAGATATTCGGCAATACCACGATCATAATTCTCAAGGAATATCACCCTGTCATCCACATCAAAATCCTCTGCAAAATCCATAACTTCCTTTATCATGTTCTTTCCGACTTCGTCAGCGGGATGGGCTTTTCCACTGAAAATGATCTGCACCGGTCTCTCAGAATGGGTCAGGATACCTTTCAAGCGTTACGGGTCTTTCAGGATCAGGTTCGGTCTCTTGTAGGACACAAATCTTCGTGCAAAGCAGATGGTAAGAAAGTTCATATTGAGTATCTTCCGCAGCTTCCTTAATTTTACCACTGTGAATCCCTTATCCGCATAGTTTCGCTCCATGACGGTTCTCAGGTGGGTAATCATTTCCCGTTTGCGTTTCAGATGGGCTTTCCATATTTCCTCTTCAGGAATTTCCCCTATCCTTTCATACAGTTTATCGTTGGCTTCAGGAAGGAGATATTCCGGACCGAGATACTTCTGAAAAAGATCATGAATATGGTTTGAAAGCCATGAGTGATGAACGCCATTTGTTATTGGTATAATGGGTATCTCGCGCTTAAGATGCTGTGGGAAGAGATCTTTCCACATACTCTGCGACACATCGCTGTGAATCTTAGAAACACCGTTCACAAATCGCGCGAACCGAATAGCAAACGCGGGGAGCCAGAACGTTTTCGTATCATGAAGCATTCCGAGCTTCATGAGTTGTTCCACTGTAATATTGAGGTCAGACACCTTGCTCTCTAAATACTTTTCAATCATCTCTGAGGAAAAATTTTCATTACCTGCTTCGACCGGTGTATGGGTAGTAAAAACTGTGGTATTTTTTATTATCGCATGGGCTTCATCGAAGGAACGCTTCTTTTTAAGCATAAGATCTCGCAGCCGCTGTATTATGAGAAACGCTGAATGACCCTCATTGAGATGGAACACATCCGGTTTCACCTGCATTGCTTCGAGCGCTTTCATTCCTCCGAAACCGAGGATCATTTCCTGCATAATCCGGTAGTCACGCCGAGCGTCGTACAGAAAATCTGTTATTTTACGAAATTCCGGTGGGTTTCCTTCAATATTGGTATCGAGCAGCAGAAGCCTCACCCTGCCGACATTGACCAGCCATACCTTGACCTTTATAGGATTGTCAAGAATCTTGACACTTACATAAACCGGCTCTCCATCGGTGGTTTGAAGCTCTTTTACGGGCATATAGTAGACATTGGTGCCTCTGTACTCTTCTTCCTGAACACCTGTAGCGGTGATCCTTTGATGGAAATAACCGTACCTGTACAGTAGTCCTACTCCGATAAGCGGGATGCCCAGGTCTGAGGAACCCTTCAGATGGTCTCCGGAAAGTATACCAAGCCCTCCAGCGTATATGGGTAAAGCATTGTGTAAACCATACTCCATAGAGAAGTAGGCAATCAACTTATCCTTGAACCTCTCTCGATATTCGGTGTACCGTGAAGCATAATGATCATACTTTTTCCAGATCTTCTCCAGATTATCGAGAAATGGTTTGTCTTTCGATAGCTCCGTCAAGCGTTGTTTGGGAATGGAGTAGAGAAACCGAATAGGATTTCGGTCGGAGTCCTTGAAAAGAATCGGATCTATTCGGTCAAACAGCTGCACTGCTTCAGTATCCCAAAGTGTCCAGAGGTTGTAGGCAAAATAAAACAACTTTTTCAGCGATTCCGGATACTTCGGATATACGAAAATATTCCGTAGGTACATGAATTATCCTTATATTTTACGAAAAGATTTTTTCTTCAAGTGAGGCAAGTGCATAGACATAAAAGATATACGCATCTTCAGGGGAATTGTAGTGTGAAAAATAACGGTGGACGTTGCTGTCAGATTCGGATCCGTCGGTAAACATATAGTAGAAATGGTCCGAACTGGAAAGCTTCCTGGCGATTTCTATCAGCTTTTTATCACCGTCCTTTTTAACACGGTCAAGCACGTCTTTAAGGGTTTCGAAACAATTCAGCTGCAGGTCATTCGAGAGCCAGGCTGAAAGATCCTTCCTTGAATCTGCCCATGAGAAGGGAGAGGGTACCGAAAGTATTTGCACGAAACTTGGTATATCTTCAGCTGCATCCGAAGGCCACCTGAGCTTAAAATTATCATGCTTTAATATATATTCAGGAAGACACTGAAGAAACTGAAAAATTCCCGTTCTTTCATGATGATGTTCGCCAAAGGTTTCATAATCAAGATATATATTAAGCCAGAGATCATCGGATGTTTTCTCTGACCTGTAAAGTCTATCTGCCCATGAAAGGAACTTATCGACCGTGAGCGGGTAATACTGCCATTCTCTGTTGGAAAACCTGAAGGCAATGTCGTCAGAAAGAGGAATATTTCTGAGTAGAAGGTAGTGTATACCATTGCCACTCCGGTGCACTCTCAGGGATGACCCCCTACCCATCTTAGTAATGGTCCCTTCTGTCAGGATAACTTTGAAGTTATCAAACCCGCTGAGGAAGTCTGAGAGCCTGTCTTCATAGATCAACTCGGTATTTCTGAAAACAGAGGGAACTATCCCGAACTCATCCTTTAATAGCATAAGATGCATTCTTACCTGCTCCAAGAATTCATCCCCTTGGAAGAGTGAGAAAAGAGAATGATAGTAGGTCTCTCCAAGAAACTCAAAACTTCCGGTATCTACAAGTTTCCTGAACTTTTCAAGTACTTCCGGACAGTACAACCTCAGCTGCTCTACTGTTGTCCCGGTAATCGAAAAGGCAGCCTTAAATAAGTTTCCATACTTGCGTGAAATTTTCAAAAGCAGCTCATTGGCAGGTATATAACAATTTGATGACACCTGCCGAATAATCGCGCGGTTGAGCTTCTCATCAAAAGGATCAGAATCATTCCCAATATCGAATATACCACATTGCTTCAATCGGTATGGCTGATGAATCTGGAAATAGAACACGATGTTCAGCATACCAGCTCCATATACACATCCTTCAACTTCCGTCCAGCATCATCCCAGGTGATTTTCCGCACCTCCCGCGCAGCAGCACTCCCTAGCTGTTTTCTCTTATGCGGTCTTTTCAGTAAATCGAGGATAGCCTTTGCCATTCCTTCAATATCCCAGCTATCGATCTTTATCATGTTGTGCACAATTTCGGAAACCCCCGCCCCTTTTGAAACAATAACCGGTATGCCGTACCCCATAGCCTCTAAAACAGTAATTCCAAATGGTTCGCAGAGAGATGGAACAACGAGTATATCG
>CAYFYU010000006.1:9084-27468 GCA_964347455.1 uncultured Spirochaetota bacterium
CATGCAGTAGAGAACGTTCGGGTAATCGAGGCTGATGGAGAGCATCTTCGCCACATCTATCCTGTTTAAGAATCCAGTAAACAAAAACCTCGTTCCCAATCTGTACCCGGCAGTTCTGAATAAAAGTTCCTTTTGCATATCCCCTTCACCAGCCATGATGAAGCGAACCTCTGAATAGTTATTGATTACTCGACGTGCGACCTCAAGGAAAGCATGGGGACCCTTCTGTCTTGTGATGCGACCCAGAAACAGGACAATGGGATTTTTCAGGAAACGCTTTTCTTTTGTTGATATGTGCTCTATATGGTAGGCGTTATGAATAATTCTTATCTTAATGGGGTCTACTGAGTATTCGTTTTCGATTCTCGATGCAGTTACATGGGAAACTGTAATTGCACAGTCTGCTTTTCTAAGTCCATCATGCTCGATACTGTAAACCAGAGCATCCCCCCTCTCTGCAGACCGGTCATATTCAGTCGAATGAACATGGCAGATAAGAGGCTTTCGGGATAGAGATTTCAAATATAATGCAGCTGGAAAGGTAAGCCAATCATGAGCATGAATGATATTATAATCGAGATAGCATGATGCGCGTTGTACCTGTTCCAGGTACCCATGATAATCGGGTTTTCCTGTGTACAGGCCTGGATGACGGAATATCCCGAGAAACTCCAACCTCTCCCCAATTTTTTTAAATCCCATCGATCTGTATCTAACCTCCTGATGCTTCGGAAAAAACGAAGGGTGCAGTTGATCAGCGTCACTTGGCGCGAGGAGGTGAAAGAAGACAGGTTGTTCTGTAGGTAAGAGGAGGAGCACTTCGACCCTCTGTTTCAGGAGAGATTTCACAAGACCATAACATGCCATTCCAAGTCCCCCCGTATAAATAGGAGGAAACTCCCAGGTCAAAAAAGCAACACTGAGATTTCTGTACTCGCTCTGCATTTTTTTAAGGGGAATTGACATTGTTAATTAATACCGTTGAGGAATCACTCTATTTCGTGCTGATGAAGTAGCTCACCATGCCCCGTACTTCCCGACCTTCGCGCACTGGGTTGAATCTGAGCTTTCGTATTGAATCCAAAACTGACGCATCCACATCAGTGTAGCCTGAAGAACGCTCAACCTTAAGCGAGAACGTATGTCCTTCCGGTGTCACTGAAAAAGACACCTCTACAATAAGGTCGAGCCCTTCTCTCTTTACCCATTCGGGTATGACAGGTCGACCGCCGGATGAGAGAAGCCGTCTCCCACGAGACGCATCATCCCAGATTATATCCGGTATTCCTGCTTCCCTCCGCGCTTCTTGATCACCGCCTTTAATACCAGCTTCTGGCTCACCCCCCGCCGCAGCCTGGTCTCGACTCTCCTCGATGGCGGCGTCGAGCTGGTCCATGTTAAAGGTGAGCGATCTCTCACCCTCCTGATCAGGAGGCGAAGGAAAGACAGGCCCGGTCTTTTTCACCTCGGTCTCTTCCCAGACCGTATCGATGGTTGGCTTTTGTTCCGCACTTTCCAGTTCTGAATCCCGACCAACGACGTCGAATTGCTCCCAGTAGTCCTCCAGAGCACCACCTTTTTGCAAGTATTCTTCCGACTTCTCTGTTCCCGTGTCTCTTCTCTGGACTTTCGCCACCTGCTTTTCCTCAACTATCTCAGGGTGACCGGTTTCCGGGGGTATGCTCTTTCGAGTTTCGGGTTGAACTTTTTCAGGCAGTGCGGATTGGGCAGTTTCTGCCGCGGTTTCGGTCTGGGGAATGTCAACCTCAGCTGGAAGCTCTGATTTGAGCACCGATTCGGACTCCGGTCCACGATCAGTGCCCCGGACAACTTTCGGTACTTCGGCAGGGATATCAAGTGTAACGGTTATTGGACCGCTATACTCCTCAAGCTCTTCAGGTTGTGCATGTATGCCAAAGTGAAAGACAACAAAAACAAGGGAGTGAATCGCCAGTGCAATAACAATGCTTACGAGCATACGTCTTCTGTTCTGCATATAACACCTCTCGCTCAGGGCGTTTCATCAACCTTTTTGGTTCTGAGGTTTACTCCGGTAAATCCGTTTTTTCGAAGTACATCGAGCACCTCAACCATCAAACGGTATGAGACATTTTCATCACCCTCAATAACAACGGTTCGTATCTCGCTGCGCTCCTCTTCTGTGATCGCACCGAGCCTATCCTCAAGACCGGAGATGTCGTAACGCTCCTTGTTCAGGTAGAGCTCATTTTTTGAAACGACTGTGATTATCAGCTTCGACATTACAACTGGCTCGGAAGTTTCTGATCGTGGCAGGATAAGACTGATTCCAGGGGTCAGAATAAAAGTAGTTGATACCATGAAAAACACTACCAGCTGAAACACAACATCGATCAGTGGAATGAGCTCAACATTGGTTCTCGTCGTCAATTGTCTACGAAATCTCATCCTGGTGTTCCTCCAAACTCCATTTTTGCTCCAGTCCTAGCTTCCCCCCGTACTCCCCACGAGTTTCTTCACCCGATCTTAACGCCTCTTTAGGTACCGCCCTGCCCCTCAGGAATAGAACGAGCTCATTGACTCTGTTTTCGAGTCTGATGATTATATGGTTTACCTTGCTGACAAGGTGGTTGTAGAAGATAATAGCCGGAATTGCGACTATGATTCCCGCTGCAGTCGTTAGTAACGCCTCCGCAATACCCTTCGCGAGCAGTCCAGGATCACCAACCGCACCAAATTTACCGAGCACACCAAATGCCGCAATGTTCCCGGTAACCGTACCGAGAAGGCCTAAAAGCGGTGCAATGTGTGAAATTGTGCCGAGAGCTGGCAGATGTCGTTCCATCTTCGGTACCTCGAGATTTGCAGCATCGAGTATCGCTTCCCTTATTGTCTCTCGGGGGTACATCCTGTGCTCGATACCGATTTTCATCAGATTCGTTATGGGTGCTGGATTGTTCTCACATATGGAAAGCGCTTCATCGAAATGCTTCTTTTCCAGTGTCGATTTGAGGCGGTTAATCATCTTGTCCTCATCTATTCTAATTTTCCTGAAATAGAGGAGTCGCTCGATGATAATGATCGCGGCTATGAGAGAGAGTAGGAGAATTATCCACATGATGATACCGCCCTTTTCGAGTATCTCCAACATGTTCCACTCCTTAAAATGTTATATAGGTTTTGAATACGAACAGCAATCCCACATCAACAAATGGAAACCAGCTGTACCTCGGGTCGTCCAGAACAGGGTAGAGGACATCGTGCAGTTCCGCTCCCACTCTGATAAAGTCCACAAGTCTGTAAAAACCCTGAATATTGAGTATTGGTACCTGAACGAAATCATTGACACCAGTGTAAAAAACCGATGTTAGCTCACCACCATACTTACCACCTCTTCCAAGCCAGCTCATTTCAAGATTCAAACTGTGCTCAGGAAAAAACTGTGGTCGCTCGAGAACCTCGTATATCCAGCTCACATAGGTGGAGAATTGCGTTGATCTGTTCCAACGAAGCCCTACTTCGGATGTGAGGCTCAATGCCTCCTCCTGATCAATCGGGAATAGTCCCGTCACACCGTCCGTTGTTTTTTCAGGGCTGAACAGTCCATTGTTGTCCATAAAGGAGAGTGCGCCCGTTATTATCCAATCCTGTGTTACATGGATATGTGTTCCAGCGTTAAAAAACCATCCATAATTATCGGTTAGTATTACTGGCGCGTCTGTCAGCGGATAATTTTGAAACAGATATGCAAGGTTATACTCCTGAACCCTGTAGCCGACCGAAAGATTGAGGGAAAAGAGATCTGTGGGGTAGGTTGAAATAGCCAACTGAAAAGGAAAGAGATGATTCTCAGCATCGCTCCAGAACCAGCTCGCCTCTGCATCTAACTGCGTAACATTTCCAATTTCAATTCCAAAGAGACCACTCACCTGTACCCGATTCAGATCGTAGCTGCCGTCTTCACCTCCTTCCCGATACGTAAACTTCGGACGTATTCCGAAGTAGCCTCTGTCAAAGGTATACCTGCCCTCCAGAGATGAACTGGCGATAAACTCGTTTGTTTTGTCCGAAGTGGACGCTGCAGTGCCTGATGTCGTAAGGAGCTGAGCGGTTATGGCAGCGCTGACGTCCCAACTCAGACTGAAACGATCGCCTAGGGGAATCATCACTGCTCCTCTTCCATCACCGTATCTGCTGATCTTCGAGTAAAAATCGCCCGTTCCCTGCAGGCCTCGCTCCTGATCGGAGAAGCTTCCCTCAGTTTCAATCTCCAGTTTCCCTGCGTTAAAACGGAGCAAACCGGAGAGACTGTCATCTCGTATATTGAACCCAGTGCCCTCTTCCTTTCCTGAAAAGCCATCGGTTATTTTATGCTCAAAGAGTAGCCTTCCCTCCGGTTTGCGTTCATACTGATAGAGAGAGAAACCGCTCATAAAATGGTTGCGAGTCCCGACCCCGAGCACACCCTCAAAATTCAAAAACCTTCCCTCTTCCCGCTCGAATACCGTGCCGTCGGACTGTGGATGTACCATCATGGTTAAGGGCTCCTCAATCTGAAGGTCTTCAGGTTCAGGAAGTGGAACTTCAAAATCTCCTGGTATTATATACTCTTCCTCAGGTATTCCGGCCGATATATCTTCCACACTGAGATCCTCTAGCTCCAGTATCACCCTTGGCAAGATTATTTCAGGCTCTTCAGGCTCTGTCTCCTGGGAAAAACCGATGGAAAACATCATGAAAAATTTGAGTGCAAGACTACAAACCCAAGATTTTTTCAATAGCTTATTCATCAAGTTCCTCAAGAAGTTTCTGACCCTCATCTGACCAGCTCGAAGAAGGAAAGTTATCCTGCAGCCTTTGAACGAGTTCCCGTACCTCGGAGCTCTTTCCTGCCTCTTTCATCGAATGAGCCGCGCGGTAAATTGCGTATGCCATGAGATCCTCATCATCAGGATTTTGCAGGGACGCAAGGAAGAATTCCCTTCCTGCCTTTTCCATTTCACCCTGCTTATAGTAGTATTCTCCCAGAAGTACACCGGCCTCAGCAGAAGTTACAACATCTTCCTGCTGTTTAACCTGGCTCAGTATCTGATAGGCACGTTCTATCTTTCGTTCCTCTTCATATATATAGAGACGGGCAAGCTCGATCATTGCAGCTCTACCCGCTGCTGTCCTGGCTCCGCCCTCTTTACTAATGCGCGCGGTAAGCTCGGCCTCCCGTTTGCCAAATCCAAACACAAGGTAGCGTATCTCCTCACGACGGAGATCCGCATTTATACTTTCGGCATAGACCGGATATTCCTCTATGAGAACTGAATACATGTCAAGCGCACGGGGATACTCACCAAAAATTACATAAGATTCTGCAGTACCCCGCATTGCATCGGGTCTGAATGCACTCTTTCTATGTTGATCGATGATCCCCTCCCAGAGATTCACCGCGATCCTGTCCTCTTCCAGCTTTAGTGATGCCATTCCTTCCCAGTAGAGAGATGCATCGACAAGGCCACCCTCCGGATACTGAACCCTATATTCTCGGAAAGCATTTTTTGCCATACGGTACATCTCAGCAGAAAAGTACGTCTCGGCTCTCTTGTACAGTGACTGCTCGGCAAGAGTGCTTCCGGGATACGTATCCCATACATTAAAATAGACAAGCGCAGCGTCCTTATGGTTCCCTTTTTCTTTTAATATATCCGCATATTCAAAGAGAGCGTCGTCAGCAAAAGAAGTTTCCGGGTAACGTTTCTGTAATTTCCTGAAGATATCCGCGGCTTCATCACTTTTTTTTAAATTCCTCAGACTCTTACCTCGCAGATACTGTGCCTTGATTGAAAGTGGGTCTCCATCTTCCCTGGCAAGAAGACGGAAGAGCTCCTCGGCTTTCACATATCGACCTAAACTGTAGTTAATCCAACCATCCAGATAGAGCGCCCCAGGTTTAAGGGCATGATCTGGATATAGGGTGAGAAATTCCTCGGTAAAGGTCAAAGCAGGTTCCAGATTGTCCATACGATATTGAGTCCATGCCCTGTAGTAGGCCACAAAAGGAACAATTTCCGAAAGTCCCGCACCATCTGCCCCTTTCGGGTCTATACGGGAGAGTGCCCGATCAGCATCCTCATATTGCTTCAGAGAAATATGTGAAAGTCCCTGTATGTACTGAACGAGTACGTATGTGTTGGGATCATCGGTTTCGAGTCCTGGGTTTTCCTCCAAAACTCGCGCTGCTTCTTCTATAACCTCTTTGTGATTCCCATTTGAAAAAAGGATCTTTATGAGATCGAGGTGAGCTTTCACAAGATGCGGAAACTCCACCGTATGCTCCCGAAGAATGGCGACGGCTTCATCACCCTTATACAAACCTGCAAGAATACGGGATTTGAGCCTAATTACGCTGTCCCGCAGCTCAATGTCCAGTCCAGAGGGTGGAATCCCCTCCACTGTTTTCGCCGTCTCTTCAAGGATTACTAAAAACTCATCGCAGCGATAGAGCGCCTGGACCAACAATTCCTGTCGGAACTCTGAGTATGCCAGAAGAAACCGAGCATTTTGTGCTACAGTACTTTGAGGTTCGATCTCTAAAGTCCGGGAATAGCTCTCAGCTGCAGCCCGATAGTTTCCGTCTACCAGTTGGATATTTCCAAGACTGTATAAAGTGAGAACCTTTGTTTCTTCGGCTGCGGATCGGGAGTGGTAATCCTCCAGTACTCGTTGAGCTTCTTTACGCTGGCCTCGTTTCAGGTATATCTGAGATAGATACAGCGGTATTGCTTCAGGTACCTGTTCCGCCGCCCTCAAATTCCATACCTTTGTCAGAAAATATTCGGCAAGATCGTACTCATACCTCTTGTAGCTCTCTATCCCCATGCGCATCCAGAAGTCCTGGAGTATGTCTGGATATCCGGTTAACTTCTCTTCTGCCCGCTGTACAACCCACTCCAAACGGGTAAAATCTTTGCGCTCGGTTGCAATGGCGTAGAGTCGTCGCAGGGCTATGGCAGATATAGCAGCCTCTGAGTCGAGGAGCAAAAGGTAACTCCGCTCAGCCTCGTCTATGTTTCCAAGATGCAGGTGCCCCTCTGCTCTGTACAGAATAAGCATCTGCTTCCACTCGGTGGGGAATGTTTCTACATCGATCTCTTTCTGAAACCTTACGAGATCATCATAGGCAGCCAGGTTCAAGAGGATGAAGCTGTTGAGCACAATTTCAAATGGACTAAGTTCCGCCTTTTTCTCCATAAGTTGTTCCATGGTCGTTCTTCCATCAGTGAACTTTCGGGCATTTACCTCCGCCATCGCCTTGTAGAGAAGCGCTTCTTGTTTAAACTCAGTAGCCTTATCGATCGCAAGAAAGCCTCCCAAACTCTCAATTGCTCTTTCATCTTCCCCTTTCCTGTAATAGGCCACTCCCTTCCAGAAGGGTACATAATCAAAAAACCGCGTTGCACGATACCTTCTCTCAATTACCTCAAAGTGCTGTATCGATTCATCGTATCTTCCGAGTCGGTAGAGACAAACCGCCTTCCAGTACTGTGCATCCGGAACAAGATCCGAAAGGGGAAACTTTCGTACCAGCTCATCGAACGTTTCATAAGCTGCTTTGTAATTATTGTTCAGATAGCGACTCTGAGCCTGTGAATAAAGCTCTCTCTCCTGCGTAAAACCATAGAGGCTTATTGGAAGGAGTAGAATGAAAAAGAAGAGAATTGGTTTTTTCATACCCAAAATATAGCTCCATAAAACCTGGTATTCAATCTTTATAAATATGGGATAGCACACACATTGGGGGTCATTCAACAGCGGAGATAAATGTGTCGAGAAATGTTTTAGCAAGTTTGGGTAGCCGCACGCCCTTTTTCGTGACAAGGTAGTAATGCCGGAAGGCATAGAAGTTTTTGATGTTGATGACCTTTAAATCACCCTTTTTCATTTCACGCTCGAGAATGATTGAAGGAACAAAGGCACACCCCATCCCCATCCGCACAATTTCAATTAATGCCTCGGGAAGACCAATTTCAGATATAATATTCATCTCGGAAAAGTTGATGTTGTTCTCATCCAATTTTTTTTCCAAGAATTTGCGAACACCCGACTCCTTTTGATTTATGATCAGCGGTACACTTTTGAGCTGTGTCAGAGAGATGCTTGACGCAACTTTGAAATCCTTGTGTGCTGCGAGCCACAACTCGTCACCTGAAAAACTTCTATAGTTCAATTCGTTGTTCATAATCGCCCCAACAAAACCTATATCGAGCAGTTCATTTTCCACCATGTAGGTTATGTTTTCCGTATCGCTGAGCTCGTATATGATGTAGGCATTGGGAAACTGCTGCTTGAATTCCGCGATCTTCTGATACAGAAAATGAGATGTTGGAATATGGCTTGACCCAATCTTCAGTATCCCCTCATCTGCTGAATCAATTACCTTGAGCTCTTTCTGAAGGGTATCCATCATGGCAAGCATATTCTTTGCGAATTTATAGAAGAGCTTCCCCTTCTTTGTGAGCTCAATGCGTTTATGCCTTCTTCTGAAGAGAACCGAACCAATCTCACGTTCCAACCGGTTGATCTGCTGTGTTACTGCCGGCTGCGTGAGGGCTTCCAATTCTGCAGTTTTCGAAAAGCTCTTTAAATCCGCTATAAGCAAAAAGAGTTTCAGCTGTTTCGTATTCATCGGGTGATTGGGCTCTCCGCCATTTATGAAATAATAATACATAGATGAACCTGTTTTAGCAACCTGGAAAAAATAACAGAGAGGATCAACGATTAATGGGGATTAGTATGCTCTTAAATCGGTGTTATCCGCTTTTAAAATTAAAAGAATGTATTACTTCCAGTGGTACGTATCTCTATACTACGGTAAGGATGGATTCTATACTCTTTGTGACACCAGCACTGTGAATTTCCCTATCACTGATCTTTTCAAAGGGTTCGAGGTAATGAACATCATAGTCTCTCTTGACTTCCCTCTCTCCCCCTCCAGTAATGTTCAGAGCTATTGAATCGCTCTTCTTGATGCCATCCATTTCCACTGCCTGTATGAGGGCTCCAAGCGCAACGCCACCTGCGGGATGTATATCGATGCCCTCGTACTCCTGAAAAAGTTCCATTGCATTATCAACCTCACTGTTGTGTACTGCGTACATCGATCCCGATGATGCGGTTAGTACATCGAATACTCCTCCAGTCAGTGAATAGGGAGGCTTCCGATTTGAAAGGACTTTGGCCTTAATGTGGTGTATGTCATTCTTTGCCTGCCGCTCGTCAAGGGGTGTGAGATCTCTCTTACCATTTTTCCAGGCGTCAGTCATTGGAGTGAAGGGCGCGTTCTGTGCAAGATGCAATTTCATTAAAGTATTGCCATATCCACCATCATCATAGAGACGCAGACAGGATTCCCAGGCTGCAATACCACCTGTGCCAGAACCTATGGCCTGAAAATAGTGTTCAGGTATCTTTCCAATCACCCGTGCAGCATCCAGTACGGTGGTCGCCATTCCATCTCTTCGCCCCACATTGGCAGCTCCCCCTTCAGGAAAGAATCCGTCTATTGAGGTGATCTTGCCCGCGAGAGTTATAGCATCGAAATAATCACTGTCACCACTGGCGAGGATGAGCTTCACACAATCATTGTACGGTTTCGGCGACCAAATCTCCCGTTGACTTTCCTCAGGAACAACGAGAACGAGAGGTATCTCGTTTATTGAGCATATATGTGCAAACGCCCTCCCTGTGTTTCCAGCAGAAGCAACGACTATCGTTCCATCGTGCTCCTCTGGTATACGCGACAATACTGAAGGTGCCTCAAGTTCCTTGAAGGATGCTGTCTGCATTCTCGCATTTTTCTCAGGCCAGTAACCGTTGAATATGATGTACAGATCCTCCAAATCGAGATAACGTGCGAGGCCCTCGCTCTTATAGGTTACCGGAGCCCCTTGAACATCGATTGTACGCTCAACAGGCATAAAATCCTTGAACCTGAACATTCCGGGTTTATCATCGTGTATGGTCAATTTCTTCTCTGTATATACAGACCGGAGGAGGGCCGGTCCGTGATCACCATCGCATGAAAGCCGAAATTTATCATCATCGTATTCAGCACCACACTCTGTACATTTCAGAAAATACTTACGCATGATGGGTCCTCCTTAAGGAAAAATAGAGCATTCTACACTAAGCTCTCTCCGTTGATCGCCTATTTTAATACATAATAGTAAAGGTATTTGGAGAGAATGAGAACCCAATTCTAAGCTAAGGTCCATAAATTGTAATTATAGATTGATCAAAACTATAAAAAAATCTTATAATGCCATGTGTTCATATTCTCGCATCGAAAGGAATAAAGCTATGGGAAAGACCATTGCAAGGGCAACGGTGCAAGAAATCTATCGCACCATGATTAAGATACGTAAATTTGACGAAACTATCATTCAGCTTTTCGCAAATGCGGAAATTCCAGGGTTCATGCATCTCTATATTGGGGAAGAGGCTGTTGCAGCAGGGGTTTGCGCCGCTCTCCGTAAGGACGATTTTATCACCAGTACCCACAGGGGGCATGGACATTGTATTGCGAAGGGGGGACGCTTCGACTTCATGATGGCGGAGCTCTTTGGCCGAAAAACCGGGTACTGCAAGGGCAAGGGTGGATCGATGCACATTGCGGATCTCGATATTGGAATTCTGGGAGCGAATGGAATCGTAAGCGGAGGAATACCAATAGCTGTTGGTGCTGCTGCTGGAATCCAGTACAAGGAAGAGGATAAGGTTGTTGTATCATTTTTCGGTGATGGAGCCACCAATGTTGGCCAGTTCCACGAAGCGTGCAATCTTGCCGCCACATGGGACTTACCGGTAATTTTTGTCTGTGAAAACAATCAGTATGCTCAGACTACCCCGCAGGCCGAGCATCAGAAAATTCGAGATGCTGCAAGTCGAGCCCTTGCTTATGATATGCACTCGATAATAGTGGATGGGAATGATGTCGTCCAAGTATACAACGTTGCAAAGGAATCTGTACAGAGAGCGCGCAGCGGCAAAGGTCCGACATTCATCGAATGTAAAACCTACCGCTGGAGAGGACATTGGGAGGGAGACCCCCAACCTTACCGTACACAGGCGGAAGTGGAACAATGGAAGCAAAAATGCCCCATAATCCGCTTCAAAAAGTACATCACACAAAACAACATTATGAGCAGCGATGAATTTGTAAAGATCGACCGTAGTGTTGAAGAGGAGTTACATGATGCAATAGAGTTTGCAAGGGAAAGTCCTTTTCCTGACCCAGAAGAGGCGCTCAGCGATGTTTATTCAACCGGAAGGAGATAACACAAATGGCTGAAATGACTTTTAGAGATGCTATCAATAAAACACTGGATGAGGCATTGGCTCTTGACGAGACGGTCTTCCTATTCGGGGAGGATATCGGACCACTCGGAGGCGCATTCCAGGTTACAAAAGACCTGTGGAAGAAGTATGGTACAAAGAGAGTGAGAAACACACCGATCTCAGAAGCTGCAATTATCGGCACCGCGATCGGTACGGCCTGTACAGGATTGAAGCCTATAGCTGAAATCATGTTCTGTGACTTTCTCTACATAGGAATGGACCAACTGATCAATCAGATGGCCAAAATGAAGTACATGTACGGGGGTAAGGCAGTGCTTCCCATTGTAATACGGACCACCGTTGGAGCAGGTCTTTCCTCTGCAGCACAACATGCACAGAGCAACGAAGCAATGTTCATGCACGTGGCAGGATTGAAATTGGTGTTTCCGTCGACTCCCGCCGATGCTCGGGGATTGCTTTTTTCAGCAATCGAAGACCCAAACCCGGTTCTCTTCTTTGAGCATCGATGTCTCTACGACCTGAATGGGCCGGTGCCGGACAAAAAGTTTACGATCCCCCTCGGGGTTGCAGACATCAAACGCCAGGGAACAGACCTCAGTATTATTGCAACCGGAATAATGGTCCATCGCGCACTCGAAGCTGCCCGGGAATTGTCGAAGGAGGGAATATCCGCCGAAGTAGTTGACCCGCGGACACTGGTTCCCCTCGATACTATAGCCATAATCGAAACGGTGAAAAAAACTGGCAGAGTCCTCATAGTGCACGAAGCACCTAAAACTGCAGGAACGGGAGCAGAAATAGCGGCACAGATTGCAGAGCTCGCATTTGATTATCTCGATACACCGATCCTCCGGGTATGCGGAAAAGATACACCTATTCCATTTTCGCCGGTTATGGAACGGTTCGCAGTACCTCAGGTCGAGGATATAATCGAAGGAGCACGTCAATTGCTGAAAAGTGCCGGTGTATCAGCATAACAGGTTTAGCGATCATAATAGCTCGATAGGATAAATCATAGCTATAAATTCGGTTTTATAACAACCTTTATTCCTTTTTTTTCCGCAACAATTTTTATTCCATCCTGAATTTGGCCAAGTGGCAATATATGGGTAACGAGCATTTCAGCATCGATCTTGCCCTTGCTGAGTAGGTCTAAAGCCTCCGCATTTTGCCTGGCAAGACTCGATGATGCACCTGTTACGAACAACTCCCTGTAGTGAATAAAGTTTCCATCAATATGTATCCGGGACCTCCCCTTTGGTATGCTCCCGAAAAAATTGATCCGAGCCCTCTTGGAGGCCATTTGGATTGCCTGTTCCTGAGCAGAGGCTGATGGTGCGCACACATAAATCACATCGGCACCTATTCCATTGGTTTCATCGAGCACCACCTGCTTGAGATTCTCGTCATTCGAGGCGATGATCCGGTCGATCGTTTGTAGACGTTCATAGGCCATGCGCAAACGTGGCATACTCCGCTGCGTCATCAATACCTTTTTCGCCCCCCGTAACTTTGATAGAATTGAATGAATGCACCCAGCCGGACCAGCACCAAAAATGAGCACCACATCATCCTCATGAACAGGACAGTTCTCCTGCGCGTTGAGGCAGCAAGCTATTATTTCGGACAGAGATGCGTGATCAAAGGAAAGTCCCTGGGGGATTGGATTTACAAACCCCAGTTTCACCACATTGGGGGGAGGAACCATAAACTGCGCAAACCCGCCATCAGAGGCATAGCCGATTGATGGCCTCGGTTCGAGACACATGTTGGAGTAGCCTCATCTGCAGTATTTACACTCACCGCATCCATGCCCTGGAGCCACACAAACTCTCTCACCCTCATAATATCCAACAGAACCACTTCCAACCTCCTCTATTACCCCGGCAATTTCATGTCCGAGAATAATTGGATAGCGGGAACGGAAATCACCCATCCTATAGATTTTCAAATCCGAGCCGCAGATGGCACATGATTCTACTTTGATGAGCATCGAATCGAACGGACAGGCAGGCACCGGTTTTTCTTCAATCCGCATTTCACCTCTGCCGAAAATAGTTGCAGCCCTCATATTCCTTTTTGCCATATCATTGTTCTCCGAATTCAAAAAGAACCTTGCAGTAAAAAATTGATCCTTCCCACATTTGCCTAATTATTTTTTCACCCTCTGAGATGTCGAGACGATGGGTTATCAAGGGTTTGAATTGTATCAAATTTCTACGCAGCACATCGGAAACGAGCTTCCTCTCTTCCCTAATGCTGTACCCCCAACAGCCCTGAATCAAGGCTTCCTTTCGCATAAATTGTTCAAAGAGGCTGTTCGGTAAAACTAAATCCCCTGTATCTCTACCAATAACTACGATCCTTCCATTATGCTCGACATTCTTTAACGCTGTATGCAGAGCTTTGGCGTACCCCGCAGCCTCGACGATGAGGTCATAGGGACCGTTGCGTTCCACTTCACTGCTCAGTGCATATATTCCCTTTAGCCCGCATGACTCCGCTATATCTAGTGACTGCTCCCTAATGTCCGCAATGAATACCCGTTGTACCTCCAACAACCGTGACCACTGTGCAGCCAAATTGCCGACCGGGCCAGCACCCAGAATCAGTACTGAGTCGGTTTTTTCAGCCCCACCTGATCTGAGTGCATGCAGTGAGACGAGTAGTGGCTCGATCAGTGCTGCGATCTCTGAATACGAAGCATTGTGGAGTTTGAAGATGTTGCTCTCGGGTACAAGGCAGTATTGCGCAAACCCTCAATCCCTCCTGGATCCGATGAAATCATAATTCTGACAGTGAAAGGGTTTCGAAAGCTTACACATGGTGCATGTTCCACAGGGTATGAGTGGGAGAACAGCAACCTTTTCTCCCCTTTTGACATGTGGTGCGCTGGAATCCTCCACAATACCGCATAATTCATGCCCAGGGATTAGGGGGTGATTGTGTGCTCCCGTAACCATGATTCTTGATAGATCGGAACCGCATACACCGGAAAAACTGATCCGCACCAGAACCCAATCCTTCCGTTTTTTAGGAACAGGCCATTCTTTTTCAGGTTTTCCCGTTCAAAAACCAAATGTTTCACGATATATGCGTTCCCTATTCTTAAAATGGAATTCTTAGCGATAGGGAACTACAGCATGAAAATAACCCTCGTTATTTTGCATTTCTTCTATTTTCTCATCGACCCAGCGGTGCGAAAAATCTGCACATGACATTCGCCCAAAAATATTAAAAAATAGTGTGAGAGGCTATCGGTCGGCGCTATCCATAAACCATGATTTCACAAATATCGAAATAAAGTATTATCTGGCAGGAGAAATATCCTTCGTTTCATGCGGTATCTGTTTGATATACACATCTCTCTGCGGGAAGGGGATGGTAATCTGCTTGTCACGAAACTGCTTTACAATTTCAAAATGCAGGTCGCTTTCAACTACAAAGCGTTTCCCGGGATCGTCTATCCACACCCTGAGCTCAAAATTTAATGAGGAGTCACCAAACTCTTTAAAGAGAACATCTGGCTCCGGAGCTGGGAGTGTGTCTTTTGTTGCACGTGCTGCTTCGAGAAGGGCATCTTTGACGAGATAGGGATCTGTACCATAGGCCACTCCCACGTTCACCTTTACGCGGAGTTTTAGATCACTGTGAGACATATTTTCTACGGTCGATGTTATGAATTCAAGGTTCGGCACAATGAGATGTTCGTTATAGATCGTTCGTACGATCGTTGCACGGAGGTTGATCTTCAGAACAAGTCCGATCGTTGTTCCAATACGCACCATATCCCCCTCTTTTATGGGTCTTTCGAAAAGGATGGCAATACCAGAAACGATATTTCCCACTATACTCTGCATGCCGAAACCAATACCAACACCGATAACACCTGCAAATACCGTCAGGGCCGCAAGCCGAATACCCAAACCCTGGAGCGCAATTATGATACCAATTGCTATGATCAGATAGCCTATAAGCTTGGAAAGGGAAAACTGCAGACCTTCATCGATCTTGAATCGCGGGAAAATCGTTTTGTTGAAATAGCTTCTCGCCAGTGACGCCAGTTTGGCCGAGACCCAGACGACAATTGCCATAACGATTATGGTAAGCAAACTAACATCCGTATCTCCGAGGGTGAAGAGCTTGAAGCGCAGAACTTCACCAATGAAATCGAATATATTTTCGAGGCTAACCCCCAGAACGCGCATAATACCTATGAAAACGACGAAGATGAGTAATCCCCTGAAGATCTTCGTAAGCGTCCTGATCACCTTTTTCTTTCCGATACCTTTCTTGCGTATGAAACGGCTGTAGATTCTCATGATAAAAACGGCAACGAATATGATGGGCACAATGATAATTCCATCGAGTATGGTGATGCCGTAGGTTCCAAAGGTGACTATATACCGGGAAAGAAAAAGGTTGATAGCTTCCATCTCCATTCCTTTTGAGCTTCGCTCAGATCGCTAATAATTCTGTTCTCATCTATTATCGGCAAAAGGTGGGAACCGAAAAGTGATCAGTCAATGATCCTGTTGATCTCTATTTCGGTTTTACTCAGCTCATCAACTGGATCAGCTTCCTGAAGGAAGATTCTTTCGAGCATATCCCGGAGCATAACATTAATTTTGTAGTATTCCTTATGGGTGGGCAGTGGCCTGGCATAATCGAGCCCATCGATAACGACCTTGTAATTCGGATTCTCTTTGAGGAAAGCCTTTAATGCGAGGGAATTTAGTGCCGAATGTCTCACCGGTATATAACCAATGCTCTCATGTATTCTGATGGTATTCTCCTTGTTTACGAGCCAGAATATAAAATCCTGTGCAGCCCTCCTCTTTTTCCCCTTTTTGGTAAAATTGATAAGGCCGGACCCAGCAAGCGGAGTATACCGCTTACCATTTACCGAAGGCATGGGCGCTATTCTCAGCTTCCAGGGTAGATTCTGCTCACCGTAAGAGATAGCGGCACTGGTAAAGAAACCCATTGCAAGATTACCTGTCAGAAAGGCCTGCCCGCCTTCCCAATCGGTCCAGTTCTTCGGCATTATTTGATGTTTGAAGACTAGATCCCTGAGCAGCATGATCGTATCGATCATCTCATCGGAGGTGAGAATAATACGCTTTCCGTCATCGGTAAAGAACTTCCCTCCATGGGCCCAGAGAAATGGGGCGAGACCGTAAAAGCCATCGGTCCAGAACATCATTGCATACCTGTCGAATTCTCCATCGCCGTCTGTATCCTGGGTAAGCTTCTTCCCGTATTGGATAATATCTTCCCATTTCGATGGAGGAAAATCGGGATCCAGCCCTGACTTGATAAAGACGTTTTCATTATAAAAGAGAACGGTCGTGCTCACACAAAAGGGAACGCCATAGATCTTTCCCCCTCTGCTTCCGAGCGCCCACAAAACATCGGGTATGTCATCTTTTTCATACTCTGGGATCACTTTGTCAATCGGATCAACCAATCCGTTATCAACAAATGAGTCGAAGTATTCGAACTGAACCTGGGCTACTTCGGGCAGCTGCCGAGTTACCGCAGAAGTCATCATCTTCACCTGCATCTCTTCATAGAGCCCCTGAAAAACTGGTTCAACTTTGATATCGGGATTGGACTGGTTGTATTCCTCTACCATATCATCGATGATCTCCTTCACATGAAAACCGAGACTGTGCCAGAAAGAGATCTCAAGCTTCTTCGCAAACAGTGAAGAACTCACAAAGATGAAAAGAACTAGGATCAAGATTTTCTTCATTAATATATCCAAAGAATATCCAAACGAAATCGCAGCACGGCTTCCAGCCGCACCTACAGGATCTGGGACAATTCTTTCCCTCTTGATAATACTCTACCCGTATTAATATATTAAGGTAACACCCTGAAGGCTTAAATTCCAGCTCAATTACAAGGAAAAAAGTGGTGAAACTGATCCAGTTTAATGCTCATGATTATTCCGGATACGGAGTTCTTGAAAAAAATCGAATCCAGCGGATTGAGGGTGATATCTTTAATGATTTTACAATTCAGCATGCAAACTCATATGATCCCGATTTGGTAACAGTACTCCCGCCGGTATGGCCATCGAAGATCGTTGCCGTGGGGATCAATTATCGCGATCATGCCCGGGAAATGGGTCACGACCTTCCTGATGAACCGGTACTGTTCTTGAAACCATCAACATCTGTTATTGGCCATGGCGAGGATATCCTGTATCCGGAATCATCTCTCAGGGTTGACTACGAGGCGGAGATTGCCGCTGTGGTCAAAAAGAAAGCTTATAAGGTGCGCGTGGAAGAGGCAGCAGGATACATTCTGGGATATACCTGTTTGAACGATGTAACCGCCCGGGATTTACAGAGAAAAGACGGGCAGTGGACACGAGCCAAATCGTTCGATACTTTTTGCCCTTTAGGACCGGTAATCCAGACACAGCTCAACCCGAATAATGTCAGGATCTGTTCGCGGCTCAATGGAGAATTACGTCAGAATTCCAATACGAAAAATTTCATATTTCCTCTTTTCGAGCTCTTTTCTTACGTTTCCCACATCATGACCCTACTTCCCGGTGATATTGTAACAACCGGAACACCCTCAGGCATTGGTGAGATGAAGCCCGGTGATACGGTAGAAATTGAGATCGAGGGAATCGGTATCCTTAAAAATAAGGTTATTTCAGGAGCTGGCTAAACTGGTCTTCCTGAAACATGCACAATAGGGTGAGGTAAAAAGAATAATTTTGATACGGCTGCTCTTCATTTCAAATGGTTACGGAGAAGACACCATAGCTGCACATATTGCAAATAAAATTCAGGAGCAGAATCCGCACCATTCGATAGCGGGCTTTCCCACAGTGGGTCCGGGCAAAAGCTACAGAACAGCGGGCATTGAGCTTGCAGGAGAAGGGGCCGAGCTTCCCAGTGAGGGATTTGTGCGGAGTTTGAAAATTTTTGTAAAGGATGTACGAAACGGCTTCGCTCGCAACTACCTGATCCCACAGGGGCTGGCAGTGCTGGCCAGCGAGCACGAGCTCAAACGGGCGGAGAAGCTCCGCAT
>CAYFYU010000006.1:27478-28642 GCA_964347455.1 uncultured Spirochaetota bacterium
ACGGAGTCTGAAAATATTTTTTAAGGATGTACGAAACGGCTTCTTCAGCAAAACCTACAACCTTGGCAGAAGGCTGGGTAAGGCATCCTTAAATTTCGACTATCTCGTGCTGATAGGTGACCCCTATCTTCTTCTTTTTACCTCTCTTTTTACAACTCACAAACCGGAGAGAAAAATTTTTATCGGTGTTCAACAGTCAGAATGGTACGAAAGCCTGAAGCCCTTTAAACTTCACTACAGCTTTATCGAAAGAACATGGATGCGATGGTTTTCACGGATGATCTATGTAAGAGATGAAAAAACCAGGGATTACCTCCTTAGAAAGGGTATGCATAACGTCCGATGCTGTGGTAATCCGATGATGGACTGCTTAGAAATTCACCCTGAACCCGTACTGCCGCAAGATGGTAAATTCATCGGTGTGCTTCCGGGGAGCAAACAGGAGGCCTACGATAATCTGGGAGTGATTTTCAAGATAATCGAACGTCTGAACAGTCGGGGTCAGATCTACAACTACGCAATCGCGCTTTCACCACAACTGGCGCTCGAAAAGGTGGTGGAGCAATTTTCGCTCCAACCGCTTCACCGGCAAAACCGAGCTGTTGAGGCGCTCTTTACCCTTTATACACGGAACGGTTTAAAGTCGAAAATAATCCTGTCGCAGAAAATATTCGGTGATATACTCAACGAATCAATTGGTATTATTGGAGCGTCAGGTACGGGAAACGAACAGGCTGCCGGTATGGGGAAACCGGTTTTTGGATTCTGGGGCAGGGGTCCACAGATTACGAAGAAGTTTATGCGTGCTCAAAAGAGACTTCTTGGAAAATCCCTCATCCTCTCGCCTCCTGACCCAAAGCTTATAGCAGAGAAAATCGAAGAGGTCCTGCACAATGATGCATTGCTCCGGGAAATTAAAGAGAATGGAAAAATGAGGATGGCGGGAATAGGATCCGCAACACAAATAGCAAGGGAAATCCATCGATATATCTCAACCAAAGAGAGAGCCTTTTTATGAAGGGATCAATCCCTGGAGAACAGAAATGGGTCTTGCCGTGCTCACCCATAATCCTCGTATTTCTTTTTCTAGTGCCCTTTTTAAGCGGATGCAATCCGAAAGGCTCACCTGCCGATTCGGTGAATGTTCTGATTACGAGAAGCGGT
>CAYFYU010000006.1:28652-41133 GCA_964347455.1 uncultured Spirochaetota bacterium
GGTTTAAAAGTCATGGTGTTAGCCCTTGAGGGGTACAAAGAGGAGTATGGAGAATACCCGGAGATACTCGACCAGATCCTTATACAGAAGAATATCACCGAAAAAGAGGTAATTCAGGATGCCTGGGGCCGGGAGTACCGCTATTTCAGGATCGCTGACGGTTATGTACTATTTTCACTCGGAAGGGATGGAAAGCCCCTTACGGATGATGACATATATCCGGTCCTCTCACCAAATCCCTGAGACACTCTGGGTGTCGGTAGGGAAGTCTCGCACATTCGTGAAGTTTTGTCACCTACACACCGCGGGCTATCCAGCAGAGCTCTTCCAACTCGTGGTCGTTTATATCAACGTTAAACACCTCACCGATAACCTGTGTCCAGCCGTATATGAAATAACGCCAGCCGTCCTCAAGTACAAGATTTCTGGATTTTTGCTGACACTCAGCCTGGTGAAGAAATTCAAGGCTGCCCCGGTAGTTGAACTCCCACACGTAGCTCCTGTTCGGAAATACCGCGCTATCCGTAAGCGGAGACCCGGGTCTATCCTTGCCCATTCCCGTTGCATTTATTATCAGGGATCCTTCAGGGAGCTCTGACAGTATCGAATCATTCATGTTTCCCAGCTTAACCTGGCGGTACTCAACCTCCACCCTTCTACCAAGCCTCTCATGGACGTTCCTACAGTGTTCGAGCGGCCCCCTTCTCCTGTTTGACATGATAATCTTTACAGGAACGTTCTTTCCATGATCCTCTCTCATCAAATAGGCGCTCACCGCGATACCGCTGCCACCTGCACCCATGATGAATACCTGTGCCTCCGGATTGTCAAGCCAGTAGTTCGACGGCAGGAAAGCCTCGAGTGCCAAACCCGATGATATAGGATCCTTTGCATGCCCGCGCAGCTTTCCCTCACGTTTTGAAATGCTCGATACCTCACCGAATATCTCTGCATAGGGGTCGAGATAATCGAACAGGTCTTTGGCACTATTCAGGATATTGATCTTATGTGTGGTTACCAACGCCCCAAGTGCGTTTTTATCATACCTTATATGCTGTACAATTTCTCTATACTTCTCTCGTTTACCGTGAATTTCGATATCATATCCTCTTATATCCGTTTGAGGGAGATCTAATTTCTCAATCCAAAGAGGGAACACACTCATGATCCGTGACTTTTTGGTGCTCACGCCAATAAAATAAAAGGTCGGATTTTTTAAAGACTCAAGCAAAGTGATATTCTCCTCTGTTTCTGAATGACAGGGCTGCTTGGGGATTCTTATGGGTCATATATTCGATATGCTCATCACCAATACCCGATCTCTTCAACATCGGGATGAATTTGTTCTTTAGAAATTCGAGACCAACCGTTCCATGGTAGGACAAAAACCGCTCTCTTGTCGAATCCATTCCAAGTAGAATCCGTTCGGAGTACCCTTCTTCAACCATCGTCCCTATCAGAGTGACCTCATCCTCATCGGAATGATACTTGGGCCGTGCGATCGTATCATACTGGAGAAAAACACCCATCCTTGCAATGTTCAGGTTTCCCTCAATATCGATAACCCTGTCCATGTGGCTTATTATGATGGCTCGAGGTTGCACTCCTTTGCCGATAAGATATTCCGCCTGTTCCATACCGTCTTTCGAGAGTTCGGTGTGGGTCATGATCGGTGCGCCGGTCTCCCTGTGTGCAAGTACAGCTGCATCAAATACCTTTTTATAATAGGATTTAAGCCCTTCTTCATCTGATGCAATCTTAATTATACCTGCCCTCACATCGCATCTCCGGCTGAACAGATCCCGAAGGTCGAACACATACATTCCCTCCTCTATTTCCGAGATGAACAGAGCAGCAAGCTCGGCTTCAGAAGCATCCAGGGACCAGAAATCTGGTTTGTAGAAAGCCCTCTTATGCAATCCCGTTGATGCGATTATCAGAACTCCAGTTTCTCGGGACAATCGATTGAGAAGGAGGGGGTGACGCCCCGCTCCGAAGGGTTGTGCATCGACGATTGTTCCACCACCTGTTTCTCTGAACCGTATCACCTCCATTTTGGTTTTATCGAAATCATCGAGTATCAATTTCTTTTGAAGATTCGTGTAATTGGATTGAAAGACGAAGAGATGCTCGTGGCAATGGGTGAAGCCGAGGCTGAGTGAATTTTGATCACCTGTTACCGTACGAACGAACAACCAAGTTACCTCTTAAAAAGGGTGCATTTATATCTTCGAACAAACGGGGCAGGAGGGATCCTGTTCAATATGAATTTCCTCGAACTTCGCTAAATCTCCCTCCCAGACAAGAAGCCGGTTTTTGAGCAGTACTGGAATTCCCGTAAGGAACTTGAGAGCTTCCAGTGCCTCGAGACAGCCAATTACCCCCGGGGCAGCACCGACGACGGGAAACACCCCAGGTGAAGGTGCTTCGGGGAAGATGCATCGTAGACAGGGTGTTTCGGGACTCTCAATGAATGTGATCTGTCCCGACATTCCGTACACCCCTGCATGGATGAACGGCAGTTTCTTCTGGACAGCATATTCGTTGACGATATATCGGGTTTCGAAGTTATCAAGACAATCGATGATAAGGTCTGAATCCCCCACCAGACGCGAGATGGTGCGAGTTTCGATACGCTCGTTGATACTGGAAATATGAACGTGAAGATTGATCTTTGATAGGGACTGCACCGCTGATTGTATCTTCTTTCTCCCGATGTCCTCATCGGTATGGAGGATCTGACGGTTCAAGTTTGAAAGTTCCACCTCCTCCGCATCACAGATTCTTATGTTTCCCACTCCAGCTGCTGCAAGATAAATGGCGACAGCACTCCCGAGTCCACCCGCTCCTGCCAGAAATACCGTTGATCCCTTGATCTGCTCCTGCCCATTCTCCCCCCAGTTTGGAAGAATCATCTGCCGGTTGTATCTCTCCTTCTCGTCATCAGAGAGCATAATCTTTTCTTTTTTCATGGAAGTAACTCCGCTAAACTTTATGTGAGCAGACTGCCATAAAGAATCATATTCTCAGCCGCCGCTGATCAGGGAAAATATACAGATCACATCTCCATCATGAATCTCTGTTAAAAGCTTCTGAGGAAACTGAGTCCATCCCTTACCATTAAGAACAGACATGAGGTGTGGATTGGGAAGTGTTATCCCATAGGTGTCCAACAGCCAATTGGCAACATCGCCCAGACTGCTCCCAGAAGAAAAGCTCACCTCTTCCTCCCTCCGTCCGGTCATATCCCTGACAGATACGAGATACTTGATGGTTACCGTTACCTTGGCTCCAACATCCTGAATCCGTGCTGAACCCATGTTCGCTCTCTCCCCTCCACTCTATCTGATGCAGTGTTCATCTGTTTTCATGTTGAATCTGAGCCAGGCTATCAAAAATGGGAACGAGTCGCTCGTAACTCTCCTTAAAAATTGAATAGTACCTTCTGTATATCGGATAGTTATTCCGACTTGGTCGTATCTCTTCCTCTAATGTAATAAATTTAGTAGCATCCTGGATCGAGGAAAAGATTTTGACTCCAACGCCACCTGCAATCGCCGCACCGATAGAGGTCGCCTCATCGATGAAGTTCAAACGGGCAACCGGTTTCTCCAGAATATCGGCAAAAATCTTCCGCCATATTCTGCTCTTTGCTCCACCGCCGATCATCCTTATGATACGACAACTCACGCCCTGCTCCTGAAAGGCTTCATAGATTATCCTCATATTGTATGCAACACCTTCAAGAACGGATCGTATAAGATGATTTTTCGTATGCACCATTGAAAGACCGATAAAACACCCGCGTGCATTGGGGTTCCAGAGGGGACTGCGCTCCCCCATCAGATAGGGGAGGTAAATGAGTCCCTCTGAACCGCATTGTACATCCCCTGCCTTGGATGCCAAAAGTCTGTATACGTCATCTCCACTTTTTTCAGCCTTCTCTTTTTCAATGTCGCCCAGCACATCCTTGAACCACTTAAAAGATCCTCCTCCTGCCTGCATGGTACCGGCGGGGAAGTAGAGCCCACGATGAAAATGGGCGAAGGTATTGGTACGTTTCTCCGGATCAATTATCGGTTTTCTGGTTGCCAGGGCCATCCATGTCGAGGTCCCGAGGTAAACATACGCCTCATTTTCTCCTACGACACCGGCCCCGCACGTTGCGCACGCCCCGTCACCACCGCCGATTACCACGGGTGTTCCCTGGAGGAGTCCACTCTGGGCAGCGGCTTCTCCACATACCTTTCCCACTATATCGGTTGACTCGAGCAGTTCTGGCAGCTTGTCATGGCCAATCCCGGTCACATCGAGAAGTTCCTCTGACCAGACCAGCGAATTGATATCGAGCAGGTTCATGCCCGATGCATCCGAGTAATCAGATTTAATGGTCCCCGTGAGCTTACCGGCCACGAAATCCTTTGCCTGAATAAATTTAAAGGTATGCTTGTAAATTTCCGGCTCATTCTCCCGAATCCACATAATCTTTGTCGCTGAATATGAGGCGCTCAACCGGTGTCCGGTCAGGTTATACACCCTGTCCTCACCTATTCTCTCCCCAAATTTCGCTGCCTGTTCGGTGGAACGGAGATCCGCCCAGATAATCGAGTTCCGCAATGGGTCTCCGTTTTTATCAATGGGCAGAGCTGCCATCATCTGTCCCGAAAAGGCAACTACTGCAATATCTGCAGAAGCAATGTTTTCTCTGGCAATGAGCGCCCGGGTTGCTTCACAGAATGCCCGCCAGTATCCCAGGGGATCCTGCTCTGCCCACCCCGTATCGGGATAGAAAGTCAAATAGGCGACAAAGCTGCTCGAGATGAGTTTGCCCTCAGGGCTGAAAAGGGTCGCCTTGTCACCCGTGGTTCCGAGATCATGGGAGAGTATGTAGGATGCCATCGTTCGCTCCGCTCGTACTATTGGAATTTACGTACCTTCGGTGCCCTTTAACCGTAATCTATCAATGAGACCAACCTCATGGGGATCGACACCCCGCAGTACCGCGAGGTAAAAGGAGACACAATCCCCCAGGTATATCCCGTACAGAACCCGTTCCAGGTCAGCCTGACCTGGAACGGCAACTTCCATTATGCTGTATCCATTCTCCTTCAGTATGGATTGGGTGTATCGCAACCTCTCACGTTTAGGATCTACTCCGGTTTTGGAAAGAATAAAAATTGGTGCTACAAGATGTGCAAATCCACTCCCCTGTAGCCCGATAATCTCATTATGGCTCATTTCAGGAATTTCCGCAAAATATGCAAGCATCTTGGCATTTTCGTTGAGCTGGTATCGCCACCTCAAGAGTACACTGCTGTACAGGGGTTCATCGGTGTAGATCAACGGGATGCGATTAAAGCTGGAGAGGGAAAGCTGTTTTGCCAAATTAGAAGGGGTCTCATTATGAACTGTGAAATCTTTACGATACGATTTGAGGAGCTGGGCTGCCAGTACAAATTGGTCCGCTCTAAAGGACGAAAGCCCCATTCGCGCGCAGATCCGCAAAAGCGGTATGAGCATATAGGGGAGCACTGTTCTATTGGGCGGTGATTCTTTTTTAATGGTGATAATGGGAATCTTGTGAAGTAAAGCCCTTTTTTTAAGAAGCCCTCCCGTCGTAATAACGATTGAAGTGCATCCCCAGTCTATAGCCTGCTCAAAACAGGACAATACTTCTTCAGTATTGCCTGAAAAGCTCACAAACAAGAGTAGGGTTGAGCGAGCAGCCCAACCGGGTAAAGAGTAACCATTGATTGATATGACAGGCACCTGCTTTTCTCGCTCAACCAACGTTTTCAACAATCCTGCACATACCGTCGTTGTACCAACACCCACCACACCGATCCTGGAAATATCCCTATATTCTTTTACCTGCTCGAGCGATATCTCTAATGCTGCGAACTCGATCTGCTCGGGAAATCTTTCAATGAGATGGAACAATCCATACCTGTCGATCTGTTTTATATAATCCATATCATCGATTCTTTTCCCCTCTTCTTCCAGTATTTCACCCTGCTGCATACCAGGTTCTCCCAGAAAACCCTCTACACGGTATTACTTTACATCCGGTGAGAGCATAGGAAAAATTTCAACGAGACAATCATAAGAGCTCTTAAAAAGCTTGTAGTGCTCTCCATAGAGTTGTCTGTTGTGATTGTCCGGGATAGTCCGCTCAACAACCTTCACAAATTTATCTGCGTCACCCATTGAAGAGAAAAGACCAATACCGATACCACCGGCTATGGCCGCACCTATGGAGGTTGCTTCCTCTGTGAAGTTGAGAAGCGCGATCTCCCTACTCATGACGTCGGAAAAAATTTTCCTCCAGAGCTCGCTTTTTGCTCCGCCGCCAATTATGCGTATTGAACTGAAGGTGGCACCCTGTTCGATGAAGACTTCTGCAATGAGCCTCATGTGATAGGCGACCCCCTCGAGCACCGAACGTATTATATGTTGTTTGGTGTGTGTGATCGATAATCCAATGAAACAACCCCTGAGATCGGGGTTCCAGTATGGACAGCGCTCACCCATTAAATATGGTAGAAAGATGAGCCCACCCGCTCCAGCAGGAACCTTCCCGGCTTTCCCACTTAAAATATCGTATACATCAACTCCAGATCTACGGGCATCTGCTATCTCGGAAGCACAGAGATTACTCTTGAGCCAGCTAAGTGAGCCACCTCCGGCCTGCATCGTACCAGCCGGTGCGTAGAGACCTCTTTTAAAATGGCAGAAGGTATGGGTTCTCATCTTGGAATCAATGAGTGGCTTTTCCGTCGCAAGCCCCATCCAGGTGGATGTGCCGATATACATATATGCCTCTCCCTCCTTCACGACACCAGACCCTGCGGTTGCACAGGGTCCGTCCCCTGCACCTTTAACCACCGGTGTCCCCTCCCATAATCCCGATTTTTTTGACGCATCTTTTCTGACCTTTCCCACTCCATCGGTAGACTCGACAAGATCGGGCAACTTGTCCCTATCAATTCCGGAAGCTTTTAGAATCTCATCTGACCAGTTCTGTGATGTAATGTCCAGGAGGGCCATTGCCGATGCATCGGAATAGTCTGAAAGAATGTTACCAGTAAGCTGCGCGGCTACAAAGTCCTTGGCATTGATAAACTTACAGGTTTTTTTATACACGTTGGGCTCATTATTTTTCAACCACATAATTTTTGCCACAGGATAATTCGCACTCAACCGATTTCCCGATATTTTGTAGAACTGCTCTTCACCCATCTCTTTTGAAAGATTCTCTACCTCAGCCGTTGACCGCATATCTGCCCAGATAATCGAGTTTCTGAGCCCATTGCCCTGTCCATCAACTGGTAGGGCTCCCATCATCTGTCCTGAAAAGCTGACAACGGCGACACGACTTGGAAGAATACCCGATTTTTCAAGGAGCTTATTTGTGCAATCGCAGAAAGCCCGCCAGTAATAATCTGGATTTTGCTCGGCCCAGCCAGGATTCGGATAATAGGTGGGGTAGGGACTAAAACTACTTGCCACCAAGTCCCCGCTACTGCTGAAAAGTGTCGCCTTATCACCTGTCGTGCCGAGATCGTGGGAGAGAATATAGGAATCCATCTTGATATGCGAAAGTATTTTGTTTTGTATTCCTTGATTGCGATTGTTTTATTACGTAATGTGTCCCCTTAAACTATTCTTTGATGGCACCGAGGGTAAGACCGCGAACGAGAAATTTGGAAACAAATGTTGCGAGCACAACAACTGGAATAATACCTATCAGAGACATACTGGCGACCTTCCAGAATTCGAGTCCCTTGGTCGTCAGAGCCCCTGCAATGGTTATGGGTATGGTGATAGCCTTGTTGAACCCAAGGACGAGAACGAAGATGAATTCATTCCAGGAAAAGATGAAGGATAAAACATAAACCGCTACGAGCCCAGGCGCTGCCAGTGGCAGGGCGATTCTAAAGAAAGCACCAAGGTGAGAGCATCCGTCAATATAGGCAGCATCCTCGAGGTCCTTCGGCAGATCCCTGAAAAAATCTATCATGAGCCAAACCCCAAGGGGAAGATTGAGTACCGTATGGGCCATAATAATAGAGAGTGGATTATCCAGAAGCTTCAACGTGCGCATGATGAGAAAGTACGGAATGATAACAGCAACGGGTGGAAACATGCGATTTGAGAGTATCCATACAGCAATATCCTTGTTCTTCCAGCCGTGAAACACGAAACGGGCCAGGGAGTAGCCTGCTAGAGCGCCGAGAAGCAACACAATTGCAGATGAAAAAAAGGCGATGACTATAGAATTCCGCAGTGATCGCAGAGTCCGCTCACCGGCGGTTATAAATATGAACTTCCATCCCTGCATGGTTGGTTTAAACTGAATCCAGGGGATAAAGGTCGGATCGTATGCATCACCGGTGTGCTTAAAGGATGTAACCACTGCCCAGAAGATCGGAAAGATGGTCCAGATGGTAAAAACTGCGATTATAAACCAGAATACGGCCCACCCTGCAGGCGACCTGCGTTGATACCCCATTTCTATTCGTCGTTTGCGTTTGAGGTTTCTGTGCTCAATTCTTTGCATATCCATACTCTATTCCTCAACTCCCTTCCGAAACCGGGAAAGGAGTATGGTCGAAATCCCCAGAACGATCAGGAGAAAAATCCAGGACATTGCAGCTCCTTTACCAAGGTCAAACCATTTAATCCCCGTAAGGTATACGTAGTATGAGAGGGCCTCGGTCGCGTTAGCCGGACCTGCATGGGTAATTCCAAATACAAGCTCGAAAAGCTTGAATGCATCAATGATCCTGATAAGCACAATGGTGACGATAATCGGCGTAATCAAAGGCAGGGTGATCTTGCGAAAAAGCTGGAACTTTGACGCACCGTCAACTGCAGCAGCGTCGTAGATTTCAATGGGGAGTGCCTGATATGCTGCGAGAAGTGCAAGAAACATGAAGGGCGTCCACTCCCACACATCGACCATCACAATGGTAAAAGGTGCAACAGCGATGGACGTCGTCCATTTCACCTTGGAGAGACCAATAAACTCGAGCGCGGTGTTGATTATTCCAATATCGGGGTGGAGCATCATTTTCCACAGAAACGCAACTGCTATCGGGGGACATGCCATGGGAATCAGATAGAGAACGCGAAAGAAGTTTCGGCCTCGAAACTTTGTACTGAGTAGATGAGCCATGCCGATTCCGATTCCAAGCTCGAGAATGACGGCAAGGCACACAAATCGGACGGTAAACCACAGGTCCTGCCAGAACCGGAGATCCTTGAAAAGTATATCCCGAAAATTGGTGAGTCCAGTCCACTCAGGCTTTGCCATTATCGTACCTAGCCATTTCGTGAGCGAGAGGGAGAGCGACCACCCGAGGGGAAATATTGCCATGAGAGCGAGGTAGCCTAGGCAGGGGAGAAGGAACACCCATTTTATCGCACGTTTACGCTGCACCACTTTGCATATTCCTTCCTCTCAAGCTGAGATGGACGCCTTACATCAATAAAGTATCTGGTCCCGGCATAAAACCGGGACCAGATGGGGTTGGTATCTTCTTTTTCTGGGCTTGCTCAATCCAAGCCGAGAGACTCTCGATAGTAACGCTTCTGATTCTCCTTGCCGTACTCCTCTGTGATATTTACCCAGTCTTTGTAGAGTGCAGCAGCTGCCTTCTCCGGTGTCGACTTCCAGGTCAGCACCTCTGCAAGACGGGTGTCAAGCATCTGGTAGTACTTCTCTGCTCCAGGAATTCTGAGATCCGTAACAGCATAGGGGTCAGTGAGGATGTCGAGGATAGCCTTACCGTAACCTATTGCCGCTCCTTCATCCCAGCCACCGCGCTTCCACAGACCGATAACCCCAGGATCGAAGTGCGACCTGCGCCAGGGGTTGACGCCGGTGTAGCCGTGAATCCCGGATGCATCGAGCAGGCTGTGCTCTGGGTTCGTGATGTAGGTGATCCAGTGATAGGCCATATCCACATTATCCGTGTATTTGGAGATGATCCAGACCCAGCCACCGAAGTTCAGGAAGTTGACCTGATGGTCCTCCTTGACCCACCGCTTGTTTACGTGATCCCAGTACTCCTTGGCACCGGGCAGTGGTCCATACCCGAGCTTGCCCTTGACAACAGAGCCATACTCATCGGGATACTGCTCCATGATGCCGACGTCTCCCCAGTCAAAGCCCAGTGCTGCAATACCGGAAACATAGGCATACCTGAACTCCGAGTAGCCGTATCCTAAAAGACCGGGAGGAGCAAACTTGGTGAGCTCCTGAATCCTCTTGAAGGCCTCGATCCATCCAGGTGTATTGACCAGAGGCTCCATGGTATCGGCGTTGAAGAAGATGTTGGAGGTCGTGTTGCTTGGGGTGCCGGCCTTTGTGGCGTACTGAGCCACTATGTTGAGCACCTCCCACATGGCCTGGGTGTTCTGCTGTGCGATGAATGCGACGCCGTACTCGATCTCGCCGTCTTTATCCCAGTCCCAACCGTTGAAGAATTCCGCGATGTCCCGAACCTCGTCCCAGTCCTTGGGTGGCATATGGTAGTCGTAGCCGTACTTCTGCCTGAACTGCCGCTGATACTCGGGGACCTCCAAAGCATCCTTCCGGTAGTAGGTCATGTGGTTGTCGCCGTCATAGGGAAAAGACACCGTTTTCCCGGCCCATTTGGTAATAACCTGTACGGCAGGAAGGGTGTCGTCCCAGTCGGGATACCCCCATTTCTGGATCAGGGGATCGACCTCTTGAACGTGTCCGCCGCCGGCAACATCACCGAGCCATGTTGAAGGGATTGCAGCTGTGTCAAATGTACCGGTCTGGGTTCTGAACTCTATCCACATCTTGTCGCTCAGACCGGCGTAGGGTACCAGAATAACGTTGATCTTTGCTCCGGTCTCCCGCTCCCACAACGGTTTCCATGCATCGACCACCTGTACATGGGTGTCATTAACCAGTATGCTCAGTGTTCTTCCAGAAAAATCACCGGGAGCGCCTTCCATTTCCACTTCACCCGATGCAAAGACTGACAAGGGCACAAGCACACACAAAACACAGGAAATGAACGCTAGTTTTTTGAACATACCTCTGCCTCCTTTCATTAAAAATTTATTGTGACTAAGATTGTTAAAATTCTATCATCCAACTCCTAATTGTCAAGCGAATAATCTATCATTACAAGAGTGATTGTATTTTTATGATCAAAAGGATACTATACTGTAGGGATACCCACATTATGATCGATCTGATTTCATATCTCAGGAAAAGGAAGATACACCGTGCATTTTCGGCTCTGAACCTCAGTTTTGATGCACTGTTTCCAGAAAAAGATCGGGATAGATTAACCGACCTGTACGGAAATTACGAGTGGATAGTCAACGATGTTCCCCGCTTCGGTACGATCATCAATGGTGTTCCGCCCGATGAATCCATGCCGGAGTTGCCCTGGGAGGAGTGGTATGTGCTCGACGGAGTAGCCCATCATCACGTTCTCTATTTGAAGAGACCGCCGCACTATGACGAGATCTTCAAAGCACCTGAACATGATGATGTTCACCCCCCACGTACTCTTGGTAAGAGTTGGTATGTTGTTGACGACCCTGATATGAATCCGGTGCTTCTTCGTAACAACAAATCAGGGCAGGTGTAATTACAGGCAGTCACATATGAAAATTTTGCAAAAAGGACAGGGTAAATGAAACTACAGCTTGCCCTCGACTCCACTGATGTTGAAATGGCGAAAGAGTTACTGTCAGAGGTACAGGATATTATCGACATTGCTGAGATAGGGACACCCCTGATCATTAAGGAGGGTGTAAGGGCAGTAGAACAAATAAGAGAGCAATTCCCTTCTTTGTCGTTGCTCGCAGATTTAAAAATCGTTGATGGCGGTAGGTATGAATCTGAACTGGCCTTTAGAGCTGGAGCCGATATTGTTACCGTACTTGGCGTTGCTGATGACATAACTGTGCAGGATGTTATCAGAAGTGCGCGGGATAATGGCAAAGCTGCTATGGTTGACATGCTGTGCGTGTTGGATATGGGCGAAAGGTCCGAGGAAATCGATGGGATGCTCGCAGATTATATCTGTGTTCACACTGCATTCGATCTACAAACAATTAGCGCTCCCCCCCTCCATGAATTGAAGACGGTGAAGACAGTTGTCACAAATGCACGTATCGCCATAGCGGGTGGGATCAACGAACAAACTATTATTGACATACTGGATGAAAACCCTGACATAGTCGTGGTCGGGAGTGCGATAACAGGCAGCAAAGATCCCAGAGAAACTGCGCTTATTTTTAAAAATATGATCACCCAGGAAAAAGGGGAGCCATAAATGGGCCTTCGAGAATATTTAACCGGTATAGTCTCAGAAGTCCAAAAAGTCCTCTCAGGAATTTCAGACGAAAAACTGTTGCTCTTCGTCGATAGCATCATAGCTGCAAAGAGAATCTTTTCTGCGGGTTCCGGAAGATCAGGTTTAATGGT
>CAYFYU010000006.1:41143-43828 GCA_964347455.1 uncultured Spirochaetota bacterium
GCCTTCGCGATGAGATTGATGCATATAGGGTTGGAGTCTTACGTTGTGGGTGAAACCGTTACACCTGCTATAGGAAAAGGGGATCTGTTGTTCATCGGATCCGGTTCAGGAGAAACCCAGGGCCTCGCAGTCATTGCACAGAAGGCAAAAAAAACCGGTGCCCGCATTGCACTGGCAACGATTTTTCCTCAATCCTCAATAGGCAGACTTTCCGACCTCATCATCACCATGCAGGCTCCCACGTACAAGACAGAAAAGGCCGTCGGTGTTCCATCGATACAACCCAAGGGTTCCCTCTTTGAGCAGAGTATGCTGCTCATGCTGGATGCGGTTGTCTTGGCACTTTTGATTAAAATGAAAAAGAAGCTGAATTCCATAATGATTCGGCATGCAAACCTGGAATAACGCTCCTAAACCAGGTACATCGTGCGCGGGAATCTGCTATAACAAATGAGTTTTTACGAGGAGGTACGAAGCTCATGAACTATAAATATCTCGGCAACACAGGAATGAAGGTTTCGGAATTAGCGCTGGGCACACAGACCTTTGGTTGGGTTACCGAAGAAAAACTCGCCCATTCGATGATGGACCGTTTCATGGACTCTGGAGGAAACTTTATCGACACCGCCGATATCTACAATGAGGGTGTATCTGAAATGATCCTCGGAAGCTGGTTAAAGGCAAGGAAGATCAGGGACTCACTGGTAATAGCGAGCAAAGTATTTTTTCCCACAGGCGAAGGGCCGAACGATACGGGAGCGTCAAAAAAACATATACTCCAATCGATCGACCAGAGCCTCAAACGCCTACACACCGATTACATCGACCTCTACCAGATACACTGCTTTGACCGTTCGACACCACTGGAGGAGACCCTTGAAACGCTAAACCTTTTGGTGGAGTCTGGAAAGGTGCGGTACATCGGTGCATCGAACTATACCCCATCGGCTCTTCAGAAGGCCCTCATGCTCAGCAGGATGGGTGGAATCTCTTCATACTGCGAACTTCAGGCTGAATACAGCCTCATTGTACGGAGCACGGAATGGGAACTACTTCCCCTCTGTTTGGATGAGGGCCTGGGCTTTCTCGCCTGGTCACCTCTTGCAGGGGGATGGCTTACCGGAAAGTACCGCAAAAATCAGAAACCTCCTCCAAATAGTAGGGTGGGGCGCAAAGACCGCTGGGATGATCAGCCCCAGGAGCGTGAAAGCGATATCACCTGGAGGGTTATCGATGTACTCGATGAGATTGGGAAAAATCTTGGTAAAAGTCCAGCGCAAATAGCACTAAACTGGCTCATGAGACAACGGGGAGTAACGGCCCCCATTATTGGCGCCCGTACAAAAGAGCAACTGGATCAAAACCTTGGTTCAGTGGGCTGGGAGCTATCAGAAGAAGAGATAGAGAAGCTGAACAGGGCTAGCAACATCCCCCTTCTCTACCCCTACAGTTTTGTTGAGCGGTACACGAGAAAGCGCTAACCCCTATACCTCTGGAGGCGCTCCAATTCGGGCTGAACCGATAAAATTTCGGACTTCAGCCATGTACGGATATGAAGACTGAGCCCCCATTCGCGATATCGACAGAGCTGCAGTTGCACTTGCCAGTACCACGGATTCTTCAACTGACCTAGCCAAAGCAATTCCGAAGACCAGAGCTGCTGTAAAGGCATCTCCCGCTCCGGTTGCATCTATCTGTTCTGTCCTGAATGTACCGAAAGTTTTGTGCTCTTTTTCTGAGTGGAAAAGCGAACCTGAATTCCCGAGGGTGACGACTATTTTCTCCACTCCGGTATTGCTCAGAAACTCTGCAGCCCGGATCGCTCTCTTTAATTTTGAATCTTCAGGATCTGCAGCGTATCCATCTAAACCTGCAAGTGCCTCTGCCTCAACCAGATTGGGGGTTATCATATTGGATCTTTTTAGAACGTCTAAGCTCGAGGGAAGCGTCGGTGCAGGATTGATTACAACAGGTACACCGTATTTCTCAGCAATTGAGATAGCGTGGAGGTTCGCTTCCTCAGGAACCTCAAACTGTAGCAGTATGATATCCGCTTTCCCAATGGATGATGCTGCTCGGTCAAGATCCTCGGAGCACAACTGCATGTTGGCACCGTAATCGGGTACCATGGTGTTTTCACCCTGCCTGTCGACCAGTATCAGGGTGGTACCAGTGGAAGCTGTCTGGTCTCGGACTACATGTGAGATATTTACCCCAGATTTCTGTAGGCTCATCAGCAACGTATCCCCAAAGGGATCCTGACCCACCCGCCCAATGAACACCACCTCGGCCCCGAGCCTCCCCAGGGCAACAGCCTGATTGGCGCCCTTTCCTCCCGGGACCATGGAAAACTCGCCACCGGTCAAGGTCTCACCTGCCTCAGGAACCCTGTCCACCCTCATAACAAGGTCAATCTGGGCACTACCGATCACTGCAACATGTGGTTTCGCACCAAAACTATCAGAGTTCATTTTCACCATCAGGAAGTTTTCAGCAGCTCTTCTAAACCCAACTTCTGTATTGTATCCTCTTTTGGAACGCCCTCTCGGTCCCAGCCCCTTCGGTCGTAGTACTCGTCGAGCATGATTTCGTACATTTCCCGCGTAAGGGTGCGCCCCTTTATCGGACCTGTAGGTACCGCTTCTTTGAAAATACGTTCGGGCAACAGGTCGTCCTTTCTTCTGA
>CAYFYU010000006.1:43838-44845 GCA_964347455.1 uncultured Spirochaetota bacterium
CACCGGGCTGGCCTTCGCGATTCAATATGAGACGCTCCAATGTGTAGATCCGCGATCCTATCTCAAGCAGCTCAGGGGTGAAATCATAACCGGTAACTGCACTCATTACCTCCCCTTTTGGTGAATCGGAAAAAGACATGGAACCACGCACTACCGTGCATATGCCGAGACTATCCACATAGGCACGGTTGTCCTGGATGCTTTTCACGAGCTGTCCCTTGCCCTCCAGTGCAAATCGGTCGTACTGGTCGCTCAACAGCTCATGGCGTATGGTCCATCCTCCGACATTGTGGCATGCACCACGGTTTGAAGTACCGTAGGTGAGCCCATTTCCGTAGAACCCGCGGGGATCATAGGCTGCCAGCGGCAATCCTTTGACCGCAAGTATATAGGGACGCCATTCCGGATGGGTTCTGCCCACACGTGCCATGCCTTCGGCGAGCAGGTCACCAATGCCGCGTCGCTCGGCTACGAGCCTAATTATTTGAATAAGGGCCTCTGCATTACCAAAACGCGCCTCAATACCCTCTGTATCCTCTTTTGTGATAAGCCCCCTCTCAAATAGCTCCATGGTCAGGGCAACCGCGTTTCCAGCGGACATCGTGTCGATACCCAGCTCATCGCAGACCTGATTAGCCATCACTATGGCTCCAAAATCGTCAACTCCGCAATTGGGTCCGAGAAGACCAATAGATTCAAACTCAGTTCGAGCCCGTGCACCGGCATAGGGTCCCTCCTTTACAACATTCACCTTCCCGCATGCCACTGGACACATGAAACAGGCATAGTTCTTTTCAAGATACTGGTCGTACATGATGTGTGCATCGACCTTTTGGCTACCTTCGAAATAGGTTGTCTGAAAATTCCGTGTTGGCATACAGCCAAGCTCATTGATCACCTCAATGTACTGAGGTGTGCCGAACTTCGTGTGGTTGGCCCGGGATTCGCGCAGGTTCTGAATTGCAGCTTTTCGAATCTCTTCGACTTTGTTCTGATCGGCTACCGGA
>CAYFYU010000006.1:44855-69067 GCA_964347455.1 uncultured Spirochaetota bacterium
GCGTACGGCAATCCCCTTGAGTTTCTTCGAACCGAAAACAGCCCCAGGGCCGCCTCGTCCAAAGGCCCTCGAATCGACATCGATATAGGAGATTCGCACAAGGTTTTCCGCCGCAGGACCGATCGACATCGTTCCTGCATTTTTATCTTCTACCGCTTCGTGAAGCTTCTCCTGCGACTTAACGTTTGTCATACCTCTCCATGATTGCGCATCACCAAAGGTAACCTCTTGATCTCGTATCATAAGAAATGACCAGTCTGCAGCACATCCCTCAATTACTAAGCCGTCGAAACCGCACATCTTGAGCTGGGGTCCGAAATCTCCACCGCAGTTCGAACAGAGATACATATCGGTTTCCGGAGATTTTGTGCTCAGCTGAAATTTTGTCGTCGACGGAAGCCGAACGCCTGTCAGTGGACCGGTGAAAAAGAAGAGCTTGTTCTCAGGATCGAGGGGTTTTACCTCCGCTCCGATCTCATCGTAGTAGCGCTTCGCAGCCAGGCCACGCCCTCCCAGTAATTTCATCACTTCAGATTCTTTTAAATCCTCGACTCTGTAATCCTTTTTTGACAGGTTGACTCGAAGAATTTTACCTAAATATCCGCCCTTTAACATTGCTTCCTCCCCCATTGACTTTAAAAAAGCGTTCGTCCAAAGGTACTCTAATCGAACCTGAATGGTACCCTAAGACATCTGCCCGTAACGTGAATTTACCACAACCGATGGTTTTCCATTCGTCTCCACAACGAGATGCTTGAAACCACTGGTTTCAATTGATCCGTAGTCGTGCCCTGCATCGCCCGGATAGACCGGGAGTGAGATGAGCGGCTTATCCCCCGTATTGATCGAACGATGGGCATAATATGCTGGTACATAAACTGTTCTTCCCGGATACATCTCCTCCAGAACGTATTCACCGCTTTCAAGCTCCATGAGCATAAAGCCTTTGCCCCTTAAACAGTAGTATATTTCAGCGGTATCACGGCGGGCGTGAAAATGTCCCTTGGTCATGAAGTATTCACCGTCTATTTTTCCAGGATTGGTGATGCTCGAACAAAACTGCAACTCTCCATCCCGTTGGGGTATCTTCTTTTCGTACACCTCATAGACGAGAACATCGCCATTTTTTTCCAGATACGATTCTGCCGCTTCGACGTTACAGAACATTGTCGTTAGCTTGCTCAGGTATCTCTCTATATGGTTGTCTGGATCGTCCATTATACCATCGTTTGGGTTCCAGCCAACAGAAAAAGGGTATACCACAGTATTATGCTCTATTCGTACCTTCATTTTCACTTCTCCACAATTTTTGTTGTTTATTAACCGCGCACCTTTTTCACAATCCGGGCTACGTCGGCTGCATTCTCCCGTATCTCATCCCATTTCCCCTCCGAAATTGAATCCTTCTTCGCTATCCAGGTGCCGCCGACCACGAGAACCTGAGGTAACCTCAAGTATTCTTCGAGGTTGCCAATGTTACAACCCCCGGTTGGAATAAACCTCACTCCCAGGTGAGCATAGGGTGCCGATACCGCCTTGAGCATCGACGTTCCACCGCTTGCCTCAGATGGGAAGAACTTTAGAACCTTGATACCAAATGCCAGTCCCTGTTCGATCTCTGTGGGCGTCATGACACCCGGAAAAAAGGGAAAGTCAATCTCCTTGGACTTTTGCACGATCTCAGGATTCAAACCTGGTGCAACACCGAACATTGCACCGCATTCTTTTGCCTTTACCAGATTGTCTACCGACAGTATTGTGCCCGCTCCAAGAAACAGCTCTGGACGCTCTTTTTTCAGTTTTTCAATCACCTCTGCAGCAGCGGCTGTTCTGAAAGTAATCTCAGCCACAGGTAATCCGCCATCGATTAATGCATCTGCCAGATGCAGTGCATCTTCTGTGGATTCAATCGCTATTACCGGCACGACTCCAATACGTTCCATTTCCCCAAATAACTCTGTCTTTTCCATTTCCTCTCACGCCTCTTTCATTTCTTAAGTGTATTGATAATATTTTCAACAGCTGCCAATGTCGCACGATCAACACTTTCTGCTGTAAATCCTCCCAGGTGGGGAGTTGCAATGACTCGCTCATGTTTCACTAAACTGAAATCATCAGGCGGTTCCTTCTCGTATACATCTGTGGCAACGCCAGCGATATGACCTCTGTTCAGCGCCTCAAGAACAGCCTTCTCATCGATCAAGCTCGCGCGTGATGTATTTATCAGGTACACACCCCTGCGCAGCTTTTCAATAAAGGGCGCGTCGATAACCGGTTCGCCTGCTGGATTGGCTGGGCGATGGAGGCTCACTATATCGGATCTTTCGCTTAATTCATCGAGGGAAACCCAGCTGAACTTGTCTGACGGGGAAAAGCTAGGATCAGGATGACGTCTAAAGGCAGCAACACTCATCCCCAGTCCAAGTGACCGCACTGCAACTTCCTGGCCGATCTGACCGCAGCCCACGAGCCCCATAGTGCGGTTTTCGAGCTCTATACCCTTTTTTCTTTCCCAGGTCTCCGACTTCATACTGGCATCGTGAAACGGTAGAAATCTCACAAGAGAAAACATAAGGCCGATTGTCAGTTCGGCCACACCTTTTGCATTCGCACCCTCGGTTTTACATATGCTTATGTTCAACCTTTCGGCGGTTTCAAGGTCAATGTTGTCAACACCGCTTCCGTTTCGTGATATTACCTTCAGCTCTTTTGAATTTTCAAGTACCTTTCTGGATATCTTCTCCACACCGGCTAGATAGCCAATGCAGCCCGGCAGAATATTGAGCAGCTCTTCCTCAGACGGCTGCTTTCCAGGAGTAGAGAAAATGACCTCATAGCCTTCTTTCTCAAAGAGTCTAAATGACGGGTGTCCGGATAGTGTCAATGACCGTGGTGTCACCAGTACTTTTCTCATTGCCCATAACCTCCTTAGGGTAATTAAATTAGAATTCAAAGAGAGTCTTCAAACCTCTCCCGCTCAACGCAAATTCGAATGCCTCCTCCACGTCCTCAAGCTTAAATCGTCTACTTATCAGTGGCTTCGTATCGATCTTTCCCTCTATTATAAGCCCCAATGCACGCTCATAGTCCGATAGCGAGGCACCAGTGTTCCCCGTGACGATCAATCCGTTGTAGTGAATGAGGTTTGTATTCAGTTCAACGGCACCAGCTTTCTTTGGGAGCCCTCCAAAAAAATTTATCCTGCCGAGCTTGGATGCTAAACGTATCGAAAGCTGCTGAATCTCGGGAACAGGGCATGCCGTAATAACCACATCCGCTCCATTCCCTCCGGTACAACTCATAACCGTGTCGAGGAGATCCTCTTTTTTGGTATTAATGAGACGATCTGCACCGAATTCCCCGGCTAGTTTCAGCCGTGAATCTGCTATATCGGCCATAAGGATTTTTCTGGCTCCCGCAAGTCTATTCATCATGAGATGGAGGATTCCCATTGGCCCGACTCCGACTATGAGGACTGTCTCCCCAGGCTGCGTTCTCACCGTTGTGTAAGCCTTGTAACAGCATGCGAGGGGCTCTGCAAGAGCAACCTCTTCAAAGCTTACATCCGCTTCATAGGGTACAAGATTCCCCTGCTGTATCGCTTTCGGATGCACCTTCATAAACTCTGCGAATCCTCCATCAAGACTAATGCCGAAAGCTTCGTAGTCAGGGCAGAGTTGCGTTTGTCCCATACGGCAGTACCTGCAATGTCCACAGCCGATGTTGGGCGCTATACCAACATGCATTCCCTCCTTAAGAGCATCAACCTCAGAACCGACCTCCCAAACCTCTCCTGCTATTTCATGACCGAGAATTCGTTTTTCACCTTCCTGAATTTTAAAATGTCCGCTTTTAAAAATACGGAGATCCGTTCCGCATATGTTAGCGGCCCTCACTTTGATAAGTAACTCATCCCTTTTTATGACGGGCTTTTCCAACTCCTGAAATGCAATTCGTCCGATTCCACTGTACTGCGCTGCTCGCATTTTCATAACTTACAGATCCTGGGGTTTCCCCTCCGCTATTGCACGGTTCGCTGCAACGACAGCTTCTACTGCCGCAAGACCATCGCTGCCGGTAACACGTGGAGGTTTATCCTCCACTATACATTGAATAAAACTTTTGAGCTCATCCACATAGGCATCCTTGAATCGGTTTCGCCAGCTCGGGTAGGCCCTCTCGGCTATCCTGCCGTGAACATCACAGCTCATGAGGGCTTCGCCCTTTAGCTCTCCTATCGAGATAAGACCTTTTGTCATAACGATTTCCGTACGTGCGTCATAGCCGTACTCGACAGGACAGGTTCCATCAATCGTACCGATTACATCGTTTTTAAATCTCACGGTGCAAACCACATTGTCGTAAAAGTCGGGATACTCTCTCTCTAGTTTCTTAACCTTTCGATTTACACCTTCGGCGTAGACCCTTGAATAATCACTCCCAGCCAGCCACCGTGTTGAGTCAAAATCATGGCTGTTAACCTCTCCGAGAAGACCATTGCTCTCGGCCACATTATAGGTCCAGGGTGGTGGCAGACCCGGACCCCGTCCCACCGATTTGATTATCATGACCTCACCCATCTCTCCACCATCTATTAATTCCTTTGCATGATTAAAGGGAGGATCGAATCTCCTCATGAAGCCTATCTGAAGTTTTACACCGTTACCCTGAGTTACCCTGATCATTTTCCTTGCATCATCGACATGGACAGCCATCGGCTTTTCACAAAATATATGCTTTTTCGCCTCAGCACATTTCATCACTGCATCCCGGTGTGTAAATGTTGGTGTAACGATAATCACAGCTCCGCGCTTCCGAAGTACCTTTTCATCGCTATCAACAATTGCGGCCAGCTCAGCGTCTTGAATGAAGTGCACAACATTACGGGCATGCACCATCCCCGCCCTTCCAACACCGATGAGGCAGAATCTCAACTTTTCCATAATGCATCCCGCCTTCTTCTCAAGTAAGTAAACGAGAATTTTATCTATTTTTGGTATAGTTTAAATAAGATTTTATTTTATTTCAATAAAAATAATAACATTTTATTTATTCATTTTCGTTTCACATTATGTATACGAAGAATAGGCTTACGAAGACTATTTGGAAGGTAAAAATATACTGCAACACCTAAAATCTTATCTCAACTCTTTTTCCCATCTTCGAAGAGTCAACTATCGCATTCATAATGACCTGGATCCTGTAACCGTCCTCAAACGTTGCTCCGTATGGTTCAACTGGTTTATTCCTAACAATACACTCAACAAAGTGGTTGAGGGCGTGAACATGACCGTACTCCCACCCTGCATTATGGCCCGGTGGAAGTATAAGTGACTGAAGGGGATGAGAGCCATCAGTAACTGATACATTGGTAAAACCCGTTGCCTGCTCTACGGGTCGGCCGTTCACACACACATAGAGGTGATTCAGATCTTCCAGATCAAAAGAGATACTCCCCTTCGATCCATTTATCTCCCATGCAAGCTGATTCTTCCGACCTGTGCTCACGCCTGCGGATTCGAGGGTTCCCAACGAACCGTTCTCGAATTCAACAAGGGTACAGTTTACCTCGTCTGCGGTTATTTTTTCAACTTTCCCTGAGGAGTCCTCACGTGTTTTATTAAATGTTCTGACCTCGCCGCTCACCGACTTTATCTCCCCGACGAGGAAGCGTGCAATATCGATAATATGGCAGCCGATGCCAAGCAGCACACCAGAACGGGTTCCCGTAGCATACCATACATTTTGTGACATTTCCTTGGGATTGTGTCCAACCTCCTGAAGGTAGCGACCTCTGAACTGATATATAGTACCCAGCTCTCCTTCCTCGATCAGTTTCCTCGCCAGACGTACTGCAGGCATGAAACGGTAGTTATGACAGACCATATGCTTTACACCGGAACTCGCAACGGCATCCCTCATGGCCCTGGCATCATCCACGGTCATGGCGAGGGGCTTTTCGCAGATCACATGTTTGCCTGCTTTCGCAGCGGCGATGCTCGGTTCACGGTGAAGGTTATCGGGTGTACAGTTGTCAAAGAGCTCTATATCCGGATTCCGGATCATCTGACGCCAGTCTGTATAGAAACCTCTGTATTTGAATCTCATCGCCGCATCCTCCAGTTTTTCCCTGTTTCTACCGCACATAGCGATGAGCTCCGGAAAGGCCACAGGTTCAGCATAGGTATAGGGAATCTTTAAAAATGCATTGGAGTGTACCTTTCCCATAAAACCATAACCCAGCACCCCAATACCGATTCTAGGCACACCAATTTTCTCGTAACCTATCTCGTGAAAGCCCTCAGGATTCATAGATACCTCCATACATCAGACAGCAATCAATCATTGCCCGACCTCATCAGGTTACTTTCTCTTATAAAAGGACACCGCAAGGATCAAAATAATTCCTTTGAGAACTATCTGATAGAAGGGATTGACATTGAGAAGATTCATGATGTTGTTGAAAACAGAAAGGATGAGAACTCCACCGAACCCAGATATCACATTTCCAATTCCGCCAGCGAGCGATACACCACCAATTACAACAGCAGTAATTGAGTCGAGCTCATACCCGCCGCCGATTCTGGGACCACCTCCCCCAAGCCGTGCTGCTAAATACACCGAGGCAATGGCTGCAAAAAGCCCGCAAATAGTATATGCAAAGAACTTGATTCTATTGAATGCAATGCCGGAAAGCTGTGCAACGTACTGATTGGCCCCCACGGCATAAATATGACGCCCGATCTTATGTCTGTTGAGAATGAAGTAACAGGCGGAAATCAAAATAATAAACAGTATAATACTGAAGGGAACAACTGAAAGAGTCCCGTCTGCTATGTATCTGAATTGTTTCGGAACACCCCCAAGGGGAATCTTGCTGTAGAAGAGAACGATGCCCTGAAATATTGACAAGGTACCCAAAGTCGCAATAAAAGGAGTGACATTCAATTTAATAATGATAAAGGAGTTGAGCATACCACAGGAAAGTCCAAGGCAGAGCATAAGTGGGATAATCGTTAGCATCGAGATATCGGGATTATTCGTATAGGTACCGGCGATCAACGTAGTCATCAACGAAATCATCGATCCAATTGAAAGATCGATGCCTCCTGAGATGATCACGAAGGTCTGTCCCAGAGCTGCAATACCGAGTCCAATCGACTGCTTGAGAACATTGGTCAGGTTGATATGGTTTCTGAAATAGGGGCTTGCACTGAAGGAAAAGATCAATAGGAGCACAAGTATTATCCAGACCAGTTTCCCACTTAAAAACAGTATGACTATACTCTTTGCTCCTTGTGTTTTTTCATCACTCATAATAGTGGTCACTGTGACTAAAGTTGGTAGGTATGGCCAACTGCTATGGACATGACCTCCTCCTCTGTTGCTCTCTCCTTGTGTTGATCCAGTACTCCCTCAATTTTTCCCCTTCTCATAACCAGGATCCTGTCCGACATACCGATAATTTCGGGGAGCTCTGAGGATATCATCAGTACGGCCTTACCGTCCCTCGCAAGGGTTCTAATAATCCGATAAATTTCATATTTTGCACCCACATCGATGCCTCGCGTGGGTTCATCAAAGATGACTATTTTGGGTTCCTTGAGAAGCCAGCGTGAAATAAGCGTTTTCTGCTGGTTGCCGCCGCTCATTTCCTCGATAAGCTGATTGATACCAGACACCTTGATGTCAAGAGCCCTGATGTACTCCTTCGTATCATCGATCTCCCTTGCCCTATCGATAAAACCGGCCTTCCGGTAATCATTGAGTTTTGCAAGGGTGATGTTTTCTTTTACGGTTCGAAAGTACACTATCCCTGCAGCTTTTCTGTCCTCAGGTATATAGCCGATGCCATGCTTAATGGCCTGCTCTATAGACGTTATATCCCTTCTTTTCCCCTCGATGAATATTTCTCCAGAATCTCTCTGAACAACACCGAAAATACACTTCGCGAGCAGTGATCTTCCCGCTCCAACAATGCCTGAAACCCCCAGAACTTCACCTGCATGGAGGGTAAAGTTAACGTCAAAGAGCTTGTCACCCTTACCGAGTCCCTTCACTTCAAGAAGCGGTATTCGTTTCCCACTACTCAGTGCGGGAAAAACATCATCTACCTTTCGGCCAACCATCATACGAATGAGCTCATCCTTCGTTATTTCCGAAACCTTTTTCGTTCCCATTACCTCCCCATCTTTTAGTACTGTTACCCGATCGGCAATTTCAAATATCTCATCGATACGATGGGAAATATAGATAACGGTGACACCTTTTTTCTTCAGGGTAAGGATAATCTCAAATAGTTTCTTCAGCTCCACATCGGTCAGGGATGCTGAAGGTTCATCCATGATCAATACCTGTGCAGTTACCGAGAGGGATTTGACGATTTCGACGACCTGCTGTTGAACCACACTGAGCTCACCAACCAGAGCATCGGGATTGAGATCGAAACCTATATCATCGAGAAGATCCTGTGCAGCCTTTCGCGCCTCCTGGCCCCTAACAAAACCCATTCGCGTCGTGTACTCCCTGTTGAGGAATATATTCTCTGCCACAGTAAAGGTTGGTATGAGGCTGAACTCCTGGAAGATGATGCTAATTCCCTTGAGTTGCGACTCGTAGGTACTTTTGAACCCGACCTTCTCTCCATTCAGAACGATTATTCCCTTAGTTGGAGGATATACTCCTGACAAAACTTTCATCAATGTGGATTTCCCAGCCCCATTTTCTCCCACAAGAGCATGAACCTCTCCCTTGACACATGAAAAGTTGACCTCCTTCAGGGCCGTGACCCCTGGAAATACCTTTGTGATGCTCTTCAGCTCTAAAATGTTTTTTTCCATTCTTTAGATCCAACTTCCGTATAAATCTGGCCGTCAGTTTAAACGATATGCCTGGCAGTTAGGAGCTGCCAGGCATATATTTTCCTGTTTATAATCAGATCGAATCGATTATAGCTTGGGCAGAAACTCTTCGGGCATCTGATCATCCCCGACCCACCAGAAATCGGACTCACCCATCTGCACGTAATCTTTGATCTCATCAGGACCGATGGGATCGACAGGAATAAGGATGAGCTTATCCAGCTTTTCACCCTGAACTGCCTTGATTGCGTACTTTACAGCCTCCCGTGACATCCAGGCCGGAAATGGGTAGATGAAACCGCGTGTGTTGTTCTCGACCACAAATTTTGCGTAGCCGTTAAGCTGTTCTCCAGTCGAGGGAACCAAGGGTCTTCCGGCTTCCTTCAGCGCCTCAAGGGCCGGCCAGGACATGAGACCGGAATCAGCCCAGATTCCGTCAATCTGTGGAAATTGCTGAATGAATGCCTCCATAACAGCCTTTGCCTTTGGCGGCGACCAGTCGGTATACTGTTGTCCAAGAATCTCTATACCGGGATGCTTCTCAAATACATCCACGGCACCCTTCAGTCGATCCTCTGCAGGGCCAGAGCCTGCAACCCCGCTGAACAGCACGATCTTGCCATTGTAATTCAGCTCCTTGGCAAGCCACTCGGCCTGCCCCTTCCCCATCTCGTAGTTGCTCGTTTCGATGAAGGTTGTGTACTTGTCGGTTGTCACCTTGCGGTCGAATACGATAACCGGTATTCCCATGTCAAATGCCTTCTCTACCGCAGGGTTGACCGCATCCTGAACTGCGGGGGAGATGATGAGCACATCGATACCCTTGACAAGAAGGTCATCAACATCGGCAATCTGCTTCTCGGGTTTATCATCCGCATCGGTGTAGTGAGCTTCTGCAATTACACCCTCTTCCATCCAGATTGCCACTTCGTGATCGTAGTTCGCCTTCATGAACACACGCCAGGAGTTTGACGTCGAGGCATTGCTGAAACCGACAATGATGCCTTCCTTTTTCGGTTTCTTCTCTGCTCCTCCGCTCGCATACACCATGGTGAATGCAAAGAGCACTACTGTAGCGATGATACAAATTTTCAACAATTTCTTCATATGCACCTCCTCAAATTATATTTTATCTCTGGTCATTACATGACCATTTCATGCCTGCGTTTTCCACTGAATCTTTTTGCTGTTAATCCATACAGCACCGATTACGACGACGCCCTTCACGAGCATCTGACTCTGAATGGGTAGATTTGCAAGAAGCGAGAGATTGACCAGAATAATCATTATCATTGCGCCTACTATGGTCCCCGAAACACTCCCTATGCCGCCCCCTATTGCGGCACCTCCCAACACCACCGCTGCAATGGAGTCGAGATCATAACCCTGGCCTACCCAGTTGTCTGCTGTGTTGGTATAGGCGGCAAGCAGTAATCCGCCTAGAGCCGCCGTTGTACTGCAGAAAACATAGGCCATTATAGTCACCCAATCGGTATTAACTCCGCATAGTCTTGATGCTGTAGGATTGCTTCCCGTGACATACAGTTTTCTTCCATAAAGTGTCTTATTGAGAACTATTGAGAACAAAACGGCAACTGTTATGAAAAGGATGAGTATTGCAGGAATTTTGTACACCGATCCTATGCCGATGAAGCGAAATGTCTCGGGTATATTGCCTTTTGGGCTGCCTTTGGTATATATCAAACGAGCTCCTCTCAAGATAATAGAGGTCCCGAGAGTTGCAATAAAGGGAGGCACACTCCTCTTTGTTACCAGATAGCCGTTAAAGAGACCGATGAACCCCCCCATAACGATGCAGAGCAGGATAACCGGTAACACCCTTATATCTATCCCGTTCATGATCGAAGCGGCTACCACATCGGAAGTGGAGATAACGGAACCCACCGAAAGATCGAGACCGCCTGAGATGATCACCATTGTCTGTCCCAGAGCAACGACGCCCAGGATGGAAAAAGACCGGGTAACGTTGAACAAATTACTGAGCTTGAAAAAGTTAACCTTCCAGACAACATTTACCAGAAAAGCCACAAACAACAGGAACAACAGAGCGATGAAGAGGCCGTAGTTCGATTTCCCGGTTGAAAACTTCAGTAACGATTTTACACCCTGACGTTGCACATCAGGCTCCTGACAACAAACTAGGTACCACTCTCGTGCTCTAAACGATAATACTTCTTGAGAAAAAGTGAACTTTTTAACTCAACTCCACCTTCTGCCCCGTTTCGGCTGATTTTAATCCCGCTTCAATAACCTGCATACCCTTCATGCCATCGTAGAAATTCGGTTCTATATCAGTATTCTTTTCAATTGAACGCAAGAAATCAACGACACCATGGACAAATTCATGTTCATATCCGATTAAGTGTCCTGGGGGCCACCAGCTCTCAATATAATCATGAACCGATTCCGTTACCAATATGGTTCGAAACCCTTGGGTATAATCTGGATCATCCTGGGAGAAGAATTGAAGTTCATTCATACGTTCGAAATCGAATATCAGGCTTCCCTTATCACCATAGATCTCAAAATGGTTGTAGTTTTTCCGTCCAGGGGCAAATCTAGTTACATTGAAACTTCCGAGAGCCCCATTTTCAAACTCAGCGAGCATGAATGCCGCATCTTCGACACCAACCTCTCCCATTTCAGTGCTCTTGACTGCAGCTTTAAATGTTCCCGAGGCAACCTCATCCGGCATGGGTCGTTTGGAAATGAACTGCTTCGTCATGCAGCAGACCGATCGCACCTCACCAACGAGAAAACGTGCTAGATCGATCATGTGGGAGTTCAAATCCCCCTGCGGGCCATAACCAGCAGTCTCTTTTCGAAGATGCCAGGTAAGGGGAAAATTGGGGTCTACAATCCATGATTGAAGATACTCACCAATCCAGTGAAAAATTCTGCCGATTTTACCATCGTTGATAAGTCGTTTTGCGAGCATGACTGCGGGACACCTTCTATAATTGTGATTCAGGTAGTGTTTGATTCCTGCTTTTTTGGCAACCTCATACATCTCCTTCGCCTCTGCATAGGTCATTGCCTGCGGCTTCTCGCAAAAAATATGTTTTCCCGCCCTGGCTGCTGCAATCGCAATATCATGGTGTGTATTCTGAGGTGAGGCAACATCAACGATATCAATGTCATCCCTTTCGACCAGCTTCTTCCAGTCTGTCTCCGTCTCCTCCCAACCCCATCGATCTGCAAACTCCTCCAGCGGTTCTTTGTGTCTTCCACAGGCAACCTTCATAACAGGCCGGACATCGAGATCGAAAAACTTGGGTGCCTTGAGCCACGCATTACTATGCGCCTTTCCCATAAATTTATAACCAATTATTCCAACGTTTAACCTCTTCATATCCTCCACTTCCTCCCTAAATGATTTTGTTTGAGGCCATAGTCAGTTCGTAACATTGATTTCAACCTTCAACAGCTTTTGCAATTCGTTTAAGCTCTTTAACGCTTCGGGCAACTGCATTATCTTCATCATTATGATAATCTGGATGGAGAAAGTCGATTTCTACTGCCAAAAATCCCTCGTATTCGTTTTCCTCCAGAATCTGTGCAAGTTTCTGATTATCAACAATACCGCCATCCCCGATGGGCGTACAGGAAAAGAAGTACCACTCATTCACCGGTACACCCTGCTGTATCTTGAGGTCCTTTATATGCGTTGCATAGACATATTTCACGAGTTTTTCCATTGCCTGAATCGGATCGTCCAGAACCCGAACGAAATTTCCTGTATCGAAGTTTATACCGAGATAAGGTGAGTTTACATTTTTCAGTATGGTCAGTATCTCATCGGAATTAAAGTCAAGGTGATTTTCCACCGCCATTTTAATATTGAATCGCTGGGCAACCTTTACAGCCTCTGAAAACATCTCTGATAGCCGCTCAATCTGAGGTTCGTGGGGTTCGAATCTGAACATGAGACTGCTCCCCACAACTCGCATAACTTCTGCGCCGATATCCTTCGCATATTCGATACTCTGCACCATATCATCGAACATCTTCTTATTCTTACCCCCCTCGAGGCCGTCAGGATGACCCCAGGCAAATACTCGATCGAGCCCATAATCATCCAGTATTCCCTTCACCTGGGAGAGGTATCCCTTATCGAACTTCGGGATAAAACATGACTCGAGGGAAACACCATCCACCCCGAATTCCTTCGCTCGACTCAAGAAATCCTCGAGGCTCAACTTTTTGGATGGTGCTACCTGTTGGTCGTAAACTTCACCAAAAAATCTATGGTAGCAGTAGGAATCAATGCCAATCTTCATAGCTTCCTCCAATCATCCAGATCGTTGAGAACAGTACAAAAACTCTATTAAATTGCATTTTATTCTATTTGTCAAATTAAAAGTGAATATTTACGTCAACCCTGCCAATCGAGCAATTTTCGATATTTACTCACGTACTCTGTATAGACGGCATGATTATTTTTATTCGGGTGGTAGGTTTTATCAATTTTAATTATACCCTTCACCGACGATCGTAAATCCCGTATGTGGCCGACAGCAGCCGCAGCAATAAGGGCCTGCCCCAGAACTGAAATATCCTCCCTGTTGATCGTACAGTAGTTGCAGTTCAAAATGTCTGCTTTGATCTGAGCCCAAATTTCACTCTCAGAACCGCCCCCCACTCCCCGTACGATGTACGAACGCTTCCCACCTAGCTCTTTCTCTATTCTCTCCGTGTACAATGCATACTCATACCCGATTCCTTCGAGAATCGATCTGAAAAAATGGGCAGCTGTATGCGACCGGGTGAAACCCATCCAGTGCCCTCTCATTGTGGGGGTGTTCGGGTAGGCTCTCCCTTCAAGATGAGGAACAAAGATGAGACCATCCGAGCCGGGATTCAACCCTTCTATGGACTCGTTTAGCTCCTGCAGTGAGCGTCCGCCACCGAAATTTTCGTTAAACCACTCGAGGTTGAGACCTCCTCCATTGATATAGGACATCGAGTACCAGGTATCCTCCAGCACGGAACGCGCTGTGTATACCATTCCTCCGGGGTCAGCGAGGAACCTATCAGTGGTGAGTGCAAAAACCGAAGCAGTACCTGCAACGTCAACAGCAATGCCAACTTCCACAGCTCCTGTTCCGATAAAACACGATGCAGTATCCCCGCAACCGGCTGCCACCGGAGTGCCGGCTGGAATACCGAAGAGTACCGCCTCCTTTTCCTCTATGTGTCCAATAATCGTCATGGGCGAAACAATTCTCGGCAGTTTAGCCTGTGAAACTTCGAACATTCCAGTCAGCTCTTCATCCCAGCTCAAACTCCGGTTATCGGCAAATCCGCTGAAGTGGAGATAAGTCCAGTCGATGAAGGCATCATCTCCTCTGAGCCCGCAAAGCCGACCCCCCACGTAAGCTGCTGGTTGAATAAAACGATGAATCCTTTTATAGACCTCCCCTCTCTCCTCTTTCCACCAGAGGATCTTTGGACCATGATTATAACTCGGAATATTTCCTGTTTTCTGTGCAACAAGACCTGCTGCCCTTCGGTCGATCTCTGTAACCTGCGATGAGCAGCGCGTATCGAGCCAGGAATCGTAGGGAGTTACAGCATTCCAGTCAGCATCGATCCCCATAATTCCCGCCATCTGACCGTCAAAGGACAGACAGGCTACACTTTTCACATCAGCCCGTGCCTGTTCAACAGCATGACGTACAGCTTTGGCAGTTTCGCTATATATATCATCTGGATACTGAACTATCTCACCCCCCGTTCCTCTTTTTACCAGGGATCTGCCAGTGGCGCTTCCCAGAAGGGAAAAACTCTCGTCGTAAACGCCCGCACGAATACCCGTTGTTCCAATATCCACTCCTATGAAGGTTCTCATAATAGGAATCCTACATCATTGAGTTCAACACCCTCACCGTAACGGTCTTGAAACTCTTTCGCCAGTTTTTCTCCCATGCTCACTCCGAGCTGGTCAGCACCGTTCTGGAGAAGGTCGAGCGCGTTATCAAGAGTATATATACCTCCCGATGCCTTAATACGCACATGTGGGCTCAACACTTTTCTCATCAGGATAATGTCCTCCTTAACCGCTCCGACTGGCCCATCCGAAAATTCCTGAAGATACTGTGTTCTCACTCCTGTCGTCGTTTTTACGAGACCCGCTCCAGCTAATTCGCTGATCCTGCACGCCCTCTCCTTTTCATCACGATTCAGGACCCATGTCTCAATGATAGTCTTAACGATTTTCCCATCTGCAGCTTGAACTACCGCACGGATATCATCCTCGACCTGACCATCTTCACCTGAGCGAAGTGCTCCAACATTGATGACCATATCTATCTGGGTTGCTCCTTCCTCAACAGCCCGCCGTGTCTCGATGACCTTCACCTCGGTGTGATGAGAGCCAAAGGGAAAGCCTACATTCCCGCTGAGTTCAATGTCTTTTCCGTGAACCAGACTGGAGGCGAGGGAAACCCAAACCGGATTTACGCATATCACCCCCACTCCAGCAGCCAGTGCCTTTTCACAGAATTCTCTGACGTCGTCATTATCCGCAAATTGCTGGCACAGACTGTACTCAAGCTTCTTTTTGAAATCCTTAAGGGTTAGATACATAACAGTTTCCTCATTCTCCTGCCTCACTCTTATCAACCTCGCAACACATTTCAATGTTACTCGAAGAGCTTGTCTCCACGACCCTCGTATTTGCCTTTGATGAGAAGTGGTCGAAGGTACTCGATCGTCTTTTCCATACCATCTTCCCTGCTCATTACCACGTCCTCATGCTCATAACTTAATACGTAATCATAGTTAACCAGCCTGAGCTCCGTGAGCACCCTCTTCCATGGAACTGAGCCCCAGCCCGGAATTCTGAAACGAAACCCGCGGTCTATACGGTTCCATTTTCCGGTCGGCTGAATCCCGGATCTCCTCACATTATGCTCCACAATCTCTCCATCCTTTGCGTGACAGTGAAATATGCGGTCTCCCAGTTCCTGAACAAAGATCACAGGGTCGATTCCCTGCAGTATTATGTTTGCCGGATCAAAGTTGAATCCCCACTCCTCTCTTTTCCCCAGAAGCTCCACACTCCTGATTGCTGTTTCTATATTGTATACATACTCGTTCGGGTGAGGCTCATGAGCGAATTTTACCCCCTCTTTATTAAACACATATAGAATATCTCCCCATCGCTGGACGAAATTCTCAGCCATCTCATCCCAACCTTCCGGATAGGGCCATGGAAACCAACGGGAAAAATTTTCACACCCAATGAACCCGCACACGACCGGCACCTCGAGCGCGGCCGCCGCTTTGGCAGTTTTTTTCATCCTCTCCATACCGAATTTGATCTTCTCTGCCGGAGTTCCCTCATGGAGCGAGTCAGTGTCCTTTGTGTGGGGACCCAAAACCAGCTGACCTTCTGGATGATTGCTCAGTGCCGAAATGGTTACACTGTATTTTTTTGCCATGTCCCTTATCTTTTTGGCTCCTCCTGTCTTGAGAACTGCATCAATGTCAAGATGACTGTTCCCATAAAAAGCTGGCAGCTCTGCAGCCTCATACCCCATCTGCGACATGAGCTTAAACACCGATTCAAGATCCCTATCAAGGTAATTCGCGGTAAACATACCTATCTTCATTAAATTTCCTCCTGCTTTACTACACCTTTTCTACAGCAACCCAGGATTTCTCCCTGTGTGAACGTTCCAGTGCATCTAGTACGAGCTGGACCTTTAAACCGTCATTAAAGGTCGCTCCCCAGGGCCCGACGTTGTGATCACCGGCGATACAATTGATGAAATGGAAAATGGTATGGCAATGATGGTGCTCCCATCCAAGCATGTGACCAGGTGGCCACCAGTGTTTTATAAAATCGTGGATATCAGCCTCAGTAACCAGTATGGTTCGAAATCCCTGCACCTCCAATGGGTCGTCCAGCGAGAAGTACTGCAACAGATTGTTCTGGGTGAGTTCGAACTGTACCGCTCCTCGACTTCCATAAACCTCGATCTGCCACAGAGATTTTCTGCCTGTGGCAAACCGTGTTGCCTCGATACTTCCGAGTGCGCCGCTGTCGAAGCGAAACATACCAAGCGAAGCATCGTCGACTGAAACCTTGCCCATTTTATCGCCGCCCTTTCCTGACAGCCCTTCAGCTGCCAGAGGTTCAGGACGTTCCTTGATAAATGTCTCGGTAACACCGCAAACCTCGATGATCTCAAGGCCTGTTAAAAATCGTGCCATATCCAGGCTATGAGCATTGAGGTCACCGAGTACTCCTGAACCGGCGACATCTTTTTTCAGCCGCCACGCGAGAGGGAACTTCGGGTCAATAAGCCAGTCCTGAAGAAATGCAGCCCTGTAATGATAGATCTTGCCGATCTTCCCTTCATGAATCAGACGCCTCGCAAGCAGTACGGCCGGAGCAAAGCGGTTGCTGAAGGACACCATGCTTTTTATCCCCTCATTTGCAGCCCTTCTTGCTGCTTCCACCATCAAAACTGCCTGTTTTACAGTCAGGGCAATCGGTTTTTCAACGATTGTGTGTTTGCCTGCTTCAAGAGCGGCTATGCAGGGCTCATTGTGTACGTTGTTTGGACCACAGTTATCGAATACCGCTATATCCGGATCTTTGATGAGTTTTTTCCAATCAGTTGTTCCATATTCGTAGCCGAAACGCCTGGCATATTCCTCAACAGCTTTGGCATTCCTCCCGCAAATTCCTTTGAGCACAGGTATCGCAGGCGGAGGATAAAAGATGTACGGAAGCTTTTTATACGCATTTGTATGCGCCTTACCCATAAAGGCATAGCCGAGCATCCCGATGCCCAGCTCTTTCGACTTTTCCATGATTTCTCCTTTGAGCCTCTTGTACATGCGGATATTTCTACGTTAATATAGGACGAGACGTTGCTCTAAGGTTTAGTATAGATATTGTAAAAAAATATTTTATTTAGTCAATTATTTATTTAAAAAAAATAAATTTTATTATACTATGTTCTGCATATAATAGGTCTAAGGAGAGACACCATGGCTGAAGAGGAGATACTCTTTTTAAAGATACGTGGTCTGTTACCTTCCCTCAATCCAGCATTGAAGAAAATCGGACTGTACATACTCGACAATCCCAACAAAATCAAGCTTCTAAGGATAAGAGATCTCGCAGCTGATTGCGGTGTTGCAGAAGCGACTGTTACACGATTCGTGAAAACCATAGGGCTTAACAATTTTCAGGAACTCAAGATTAAAACGGCTGAAATAACCACCGATAGGGGCGCATCAGAGGAGTTTGTTTATGACGATGTAACAAAAAATGATTCTTTGAGAAGTGTGGTCGATAAAATTGTCTTTCATAACATCGAAGCGCTCAGGGATACGAAAAAAATAATCGACATTGACGCAATGGAGAAAGCAATTAATATTATCGACCGTGCTCAAAAGATCGATATATACGGAGCCGGTGGATCCTACATCACGGCTGAAAATGCAAAGATGCGTTTCTACAGAATAGGTAAAAGAGTCACCATTTATAACGATCCAAATCAGCAGGCCGTTTCTGCATCACTTCTTTCAAGAGATGATGCTGCATTGGGGATCAGTAATTCAGGCAGAACAATCTCAACGGTCAACGCTTTGAAAAAGGCGAAGGAAAGCGGAGCAAAAACAATTTGTATCACCAATTTTAACCAGACCCCGATAACCGAATGTGCCGACATCGTCCTATTTACGTCGACTCAGGATTCAGCATTTTTTCAGGAATCCATGGTATCCAGAGTCGCTCAGATGATAATTGTCGATATACTCTACGCCGGTCTGGCTGTTAAAAATTTCACATCGGCAGTTAAAATGATAGAAAAATCGTCCCTGTCACTTCGAAGTGCGCTTCTCTAATGAGCTGCTACTCCTCTCTGGCCTCCTCTTTTTGTTCATCCCTCTCTGGAGTCTCCTCTTTCTGCTCCAATTCATCTTTTTTCTTTACAGGCGCCACACTGACAACTCTCTTTCTCATTTTCTCATCTTCTTCCTCGCGCTCTCCGAAAATATTGTAAACATAAATGAGGATATTATTCCTAGACTGAGGCCCTATCCTGGTAAACATGATATGATACCTTCTTACCCTGTCATCAGCGGTTTTAGAAATATTAATGATTATACCGAGAACGACTATCCGTTTTGCATCGGTGAGAAAAAAATCTATCTTGAGCCTTGAATTCTTCTTTAATCCCCTCCCCGCAAGCATGGCACACCCCGTCTCTGAAAGGTCCACTATTTTTGCCGCATGTCCTTTTTGTGAAATGACCGGTTTTGTCACACCTTCGCTTAGGGATGATATAACAGGGAAAAATTTTGCATTGAGTCTCGTATCAATCCTTACACTCTGTCTCAACTGTCTTCGTGCCAATTTAACTGAATGCTGGAGATAAAGCATAGGATACTCTTCATGGGAAATCTGCTCCTGCACCTTTGTCTCAAAATCATAACCTGCATCGTCCTGTCTCCAGAAATTCACCAATATCTTCCGACCTGTCCATTTCAGTCCCTCCGACGCCTTCTGGCCACTCGGCTGTGAAACGACGAGGTATCTCCTGTTGTTTTCGATTACCCAGCTCACAAAAGAGCCGTAAGTCGTGTCTTTGATAATGAGTTTTTGTCTTGGAAGAATTGCACTAGTATCTCGTATTCTCTTATGATACTTCGGAAGATTAAACTCAGCCTTCTTTCTCAATTCGAGCAGTTTGTCTACAATAGCAAGCTTCGCCGCTGCCGACATATTCTCATCTGCATTTATCTTTTGAATAGCAGGTCGCAGACATCTATCCAGTTGACGAGTGGACCAGTATATCGACTGGGGTTTTTCAAGCTTATTTTGGATGGCGATCCGTTTTAAAAACCCTATCTCTTTAAGGTTAAACCCCTCTTTTCTTCCTCTGCTGTAGAACTCAAAAAAGGGGAACTTGTTCTTACCGATCCGAAGACGTAGTACGACTATAAAAATGATTATAAAGACGACTACAAGAATTATTACTACAATCAAACTTTCTTCCTTTTTTCCCTGTTTACTTTTAAATATTCGACAACTAATTGGAAAATTTTAAATAAATGCAACGAACGCGGTTACCATCCATGTATAAATATAAACTCAAATTGGTTTTCTGTGGACGTAAAATATACACTCATGCCTCGTTTCAGGATAATCACAGCTGTTTGCCTCTACTCCCTTTTTATTGTACCTTAACTGGGGGGCTAAACAATGAATTTAGGGCTCAAGGACAAAGTGGTTCTTGTAACCGGTGCCGGCAGTGGCATCGGTATGAAAATTGCACAGGCATTTTGCAATGAGGGAGCAAAGACCATTTTTACCGACATAGATGAAGATGCTTTAAAGAATGCGATGAAGAAACATACGAAGCAGGCTGTCCATGTTAAGTGTGACGTCTCTAAACGGGAAGAGGTTTCCAGACTGTTCGAAGAGGTGGGAAAACGGTTCGGAAGACTCAATATACTCGTAAACAATGCCGCGATTAACACAGCCGATTATATTATAGATATACGCGAAGAGGATCTAAGGCGGGTACTCAGCATCAACGTGAAGGGATACGTTTATACAACAAAAGCGGCAATTCCACTTATGAAAAAATCAGGGTACGGAAGACTGATCTTTATCAACTCCTGTTCCGGATTAAAGGCATCTGCGGGCCTATCCCTGTATTCAGCATCTAAATATTTTGACAGGGGTTTCGCTATATCAGCTGCTCTTGAGCTTGGAAAGTATAATATCACTGCTAATTCTATATGCCCATCCGATATTTATCCTGAGTTTGATAAAGGTGCAAGCGAGCCCGGTAAAGATCCTGGGGCAAAGAGCTGGCTGACCCCATCGCTGGTAAGAATTTCTCTTCAAAAAGAGGGTGTGAAAACCCTAGAGGAGCTGATACGCAAGAGAAACGCATCTAATCCCATGCGCCGCGCCTGTACCACCGATGATGTTGCCAACCTCGCTTTATTTCTCGCCTCCGAGAGAGCGGGTTTCATCAATGCCCAGAGCATCGGTCTCAATGGGGGTATTATTCCCTATTGATAAAGTCCACCCTAAATAAAAAGAATTTGGTTGCTGCAACAGGCTACACTATGTTATTATAGGCTCATGTTTAATGCTCCGGTTCTCACCCTTAATACAGGAATGGTTCCCATTGATATATGCAATGTCAAGGAAGCCATAATTCTTCAGGTCCTGAAAAAAGCGGAAGCGATAAGGGTAGATGAAAGCCAGCGCATACGATCCCAGTACCTTTCTCTGCCACTTCCCAGAGTGATCATGCTTTTTAATTTTCACAAGATTCCACGCAAAAGGGTTATCCATTCCCGTCTAAACATCATCTACCGCGACGATATGCGATGCCAGTACTGTGGAAATAGACATACCATTGACGATCTAACGGTTGACCATGTTATTCCTCTGAGCAGGTGGAAGACTGTCCCACATTCATGGGACATACGACCAAATTCGTGGGAAAATCAGGTCTGTGCCTGCAAACGTTGTAACACATTGAAAGGAAATAAACTGGTCACTGAATGTGGACTGAAGCTTATCAGAAGGCCTGCAGAACCAAAATACATGCCCTACCTCGTTATATCCCGGCAGAATGCAAATAAATACGGCTGGATAGAGTTTCTGAAGTACAACGTTCGTATCGTTGATATTATTGACACCATATAAGAGAGATTTTTTTTACTCGCACTCCATTTTTATTTTGCAAACCAAATTATGAGTGATTCCATGCCCAATGGAGACATGCCATGGAAGCGAAGATCGACAAAACGCTTTTGAAAACCATCGTCCAGGACATCACTACCCTCAAGGTTGATGCTATCGTAAATGCTGCCAACTCGAGCTTAATGGGTGGCGGTGGAGTAGACGGTGCTATTCACCGGGCTGGTGGACCTGATATTTTAAATGAGTGCAAGGCTATTGTAGCGAAGATGGGGAGACTTCCGACTGGTGAAGCGGTCATTACAACAGCTGGTAAAATGGAATCAAATCACGTTATCCACACGGTCGGTCCTGTCTGGCACGGCGGTAAGAGTAATGAACCGGAGTTGTTGAAAAACTGCTACAAGAATAGTTTTAAACTTGCAATTGAAAATAGCCTGAAGTCGATAGCCTTTCCCTCAATCAGCACAGGTGTTTACGGGTATCCCGTTCATCTGGCAGCAGATGTAGCAGTCCGTACAGTTATTCAAAGGGTAAAGGAAAATCCGGGGAAGTTTGACGAGGTTATCTTTTGCGCTTTCGACGCTGCAACGGAAGCCGAGTATGCGAGGGCACTTCGGCAGGAACTTACCTAAATAACTATATTTTCATGCACTAAGTGACTCGGCAGATATTCATGATTTACGTTTTCCAATGAACGGATTCCGTTGATACCTGCTTTTGGATTAACCCGCTCGATTTCATTGAGCAGTCTCTTGAACATCTCACGTTTCATCTCCCCTTCGATGGGACAGCGACAGGATACGGTTGGCAGATTGTTGAGACAAGAAAAACGAATGGTGTCGGACTCGGGAACGTTGTAGAGGGGCCTGATAATTTTTAACTTTCCACCAAAGAGAGCCTGAACAGGAAGCATACTCGATATCTCTGCGTGGTAAAAGACATTGAGAAGGAATGTTTCGATCACATCGTTTCGGTGATGTGCGAGAGCGATCTTGTTGAATCCGAGTTTATTTGCCGTATCGAAGAGAACTCGACGACGATTACGCGAACACCAGTAGGAGCCCCCCCGATCATCCAGTTCGATATTCATCCTGACAAACTTATAGGGGTACCCTCCAGCTTTTAGATAGTTCTCGAGAACATCCGGGTCTATCGATCCCTCACATTTCAGATTTGACACCACGTGGAGTGCTAAAAAATCGTATCTGTTGGGATAGAAGCATTTTTTGTTAGTCAGAAGCTTGAGTAGGGTAAGGCTATCTTTTCCACCCGAGATGGCGATGAGAATTCGATCCCCCTCCTCGATCATCCGGTACTTTCTTATGGTTTTTCCCACTTTTTTAATGAGGAAGTACTCAAAAGAATCTGTTTGCCGCATTTTTTTATTTATCCTTGGTTTCTCCTTTTCATTCTCCACCATTTTTCGACTCCTCCCAAAGAGTATCAAGCTCCTGAAGAGAATAATCCTGAATGGGTTTACCGCCCTTTTCATTGACTTTTTTTTCGATGTATCGAAACCGCCTTTCGAATTTGTTCACCGTCTGTCTGAGCGCATCTTCTGCATCTATTTCGAGAAACCTTGATACATTAACCAGAGAGAAAAGAATATCGCCGAACTCCTCCTCGATCAAACTTCTATTTCCTTCAGCAACAGCCCTCTTGAGTTCAGCAACCTCCTCAATCACCTTCTTAAAAACGGGCTCTGGTGCCTCCCAGTCGAATCCAACTCGCTTCACCTTCTCCTGTATCCTTCGTGCTTTGAGCAAGGCCGGCAATTCCTTTGGAATTCCATCTAACACAGACTCCTTTCCTTCCTGCTTCTTAATCGCCTCCCAATTCTGCAATACCTCATCCGCATGATCCACCTGCACCTCTCCAAATACATGTGGATGCCTTCGTTTCAGCTTCAAAACAATAGTCTGGGCCACGTCGTTAATGGTGAATCTCTGCTCCTCCGATGCAAGCTGGGCATGGAAAACTATCTGAAGAAGGAGGTCGCCGAGCTCTTCCTTGAGCTCAACATCATCCTTCCTATCGATAGCGTCAAATACCTCATAAACTTCCTCTATTAAATAGGGCTTTAGGCTTTCGTGGGTCTGCTCGCGATCCCACGGGCATCCATCTTTGCCCCGTAATCTTTTCATCACATTCACAAGATCGTATAGGTCACTCAACATTCTCCCCTTTTTCCAAAATAGTCATTCCTGTTTCTCGATTAAGGTAATACCGTTTACCCTTCTTTTGGAGAATTTTATTGTCTTTCATCTGATTTCTTTTACAATATAGATGAAGAGAGTTGCATCTCATAAGGACAACAATACATGAAAAAGTTTATACTTATATTTATTCTTATTATCCTGGCTGCAGGAGTAGCCGGTTATTTTGGATGGGTAAATATTAAACCGGGTAGCTTTGGCGTTGCCCATTCAACAATCACAGGTACAATAGAATATCCACTCGAATCAGGAAAGATACACTGGTTCTGGCAGAAGCTTATTCCAAAGAGTTTTCACCTCTACATGGTTGACAAAGAGCCGATAACCACTCACATTGAACTGTCGTATCAGCTTCCCGGCAGTGAACAGCTGCAGGAGTTCGGACGTTTTGAACTGGCAATAGCCGCAAGCATCGAGTATAGC
>CAYFYU010000006.1:69077-73529 GCA_964347455.1 uncultured Spirochaetota bacterium
ATCAATTTTGACGCTGCTCGGATCCTCATCGAAAATGGGATTTTATATGATTTTACCGATTTATTCAAAGATCAGTTATCTTCCCAAATGGAGGAGATAATTTCAAGCTTCATTCTTGAAAACATGATCTGGTATTCACAGAACGAGCGGGAAATAAGCTTTACTATGCTCGACACTCTTAAAGAGCGGCTTGAGGTTTTTGTCAGCGGTGCAACGCGCCAGTACAACTTGGAAAACGCATCATGGAATATCACCTACCTTGAACTACCGCAAATTGCACTCTACAACGCAGCACTGAACAGATATGCAGCTCATATCGAGAAGGTGTATCGTTTCAAGGAGGAGGAATTGACAAGGGAGGCGGAATATCTCGCGAAATCACAGGAAAGCGACCTTGAAATAGAACGCTGGAAAAAGTACGGTGAACTCATCTCACAGTATCCAGATTTGCTAAAATATTTTTATATCCAGAAATTCAGCGAGCAGGCAGACGTTCTCATACTCCCACAGGAGCAGTCAACCGGTTTTCCTCAGATGCTTGAACCGCAGGAGTTCTTCAGAAAGGAGTTTGTTCCCCCTGAAATACAAGAACCGATACCGAAGGAATCAATCCCCGAGCAGGAACAACCGGAGTCGCCAGAGGATCAATCAGCACAGTTCGATCTTCCGGAGGAAGAGGAACCTCTAGTTGAGATCCAAAAAAAGAGATGGTACGAGGCACTCATCTTCTGGAAGAATTTCGGTAAAAAGTAAGTGGAATAAATAGTGCACGTGTTTGTTGTTTCAACGTGAAGCATCACCTTGGCCGGAAAGTTAACAACCAATGCCTCTCGAATATCAAAACCTTTTTTCTCTGAATAAAATGGGTTATATAAAAGGGGATAGACCGAAGGTGGAATGCATCTTCTGCTCTATAATTAAAAAAAAAGATGATGTGGTTAAACTGCTCGTGTATGAAGGGAACCATTCGGTCATCAGTGTCAATAAATTCCCCTATAACTCAGGACATATTCTTATATGTCCAAAGCGCCACATAACCGATTTTCGTGAGATGAAAGACGAAGAGGTATTTGAAATCAATGCGCTTCTGAAAAAAAGCCTCGATATACTCGACAGGCTTTACTCTCCCAGTGGATACAATATCGGGTATAACATCGGTGAATTTGCTGGCGCTAGCCTTCCCCATCTCCACATGCATATCATACCACGATACAAGAACGAACTCGGTTTTGTTGATATTGTGGGAGGTGCAAAAATCGTTATTGAGGATCCGCAGAAAACCATGACCGAACTGAAAAAGGCCTTTAAATCGGGTTAGCCGTTTCCCAAAACTCTTCCTTAAGTGCTCTGTCCCCTTAATTCGTCACTATCACGGCAAGACTTCCCTTCACTATGCTGATCGAGGCGACCCTGTCGACAATGACATTCGATAATCCACGGCTTGAGGGAGCTAGAACTTCATCACGCATCACATAGCGAAATCCTCTCATCTCCTTAACATAACAGGGACCACAGAGTGCGAGCAGAGAACAGACATGTCCCTTTTTCCCCTCCAGTATTAAACTTCCCCTGACATTGTAAATTTCCGTGGTTTCCTCGATAAAGATCATTGGAATGGGCGAAGTGACGAGAAGTAGTATATTGGTCAATTCGTGATCAGCCCGTCCGCCAAGAGCACCGTAAACAAATATTCTATCGGGCCGCATTGCCTCAACCTTTTTCAGGGTCAACTCGAAGTCTGATAAATCCTTCTCCGCTGGGTACGACACAACCTCTGTATCATCATCGATATCCTCCCTGTCCAAAGAATCGAGATCACCTACAACGAGATCGGGCTTTGTGCCTGCCCATCTGGCTATACTAAACCCGCCATTCGCGCAAACAACTTGATCCCCCTTACTTTTCGTATGTTTGTAGTGATCTCCATAAAACCCACACTGGCCAGCATCGCTATTGAGAAAGATGAATACGGTCATAGTTTTCCTGCCTTCATTCAAACTAATAATGCGCTCTACTATTGTACCCGAAAATTGTCTAAAGGAAAATTGTAATTATCCGAAAGAGACTATAGGGACAGGGATGTTACCACTACCATAATCAAGGAGGATTACGATGGTAATCAACCACAACCTACCCGCGATTTTCGCGAACAGGCAGCTCAAGTTTACAGGCTGGGAGGTCAACAAGGATATTGAGAAGCTGTCGTCGGGCATGAAGATCAACAGGGCTGGCGACGATGCTTCTGGTCTTGCCGTATCTGAAAAGATGCGGTCCCAGATAAGGGGCTTGAGAAGGGCCGAACACAACGCTGAAGACGGTATCTCTTTTATCCAGACAGCGGAAGGCTATCTCCAGGAGTCACAGGATATTCTTCAACGTCTGAGGGAGCTCGCAATCCAGGCATCAAACGGTATCTACTCAGACGAAGATCGGGTCCTGATTCAGGTAGAGGTTTCGCAGCTCATCGACGAAGTCGACAGAATTGCATCTCATGCTCAATTCAATGGGATGAACATCCTAACGGGTCGATTCGCCCGGGAGACAGGTGAGAACACGGTGACTGCGAGCATGTGGCTGCATATTGGAGCCAACATGGACCAGCGTGAACGGGTTTATATCGGTACAATGTCCGCGCAGGGCCTGGGACTGAAGAACCCGGTAAATTTGGCTCATTCTGCAACCTTTATCAGTATCAGTACCCCCGCCAAGGCCAACAGAGCTATCGGTGCTATCGACCAGGCGCTCATTAAAATCTCAAAGCAAAGAGCAGATCTCGGTGCCTATCAGAACAGACTCGAGTATGCGGCAAAGGGACTTTTGGCAGGTTATGAAAACTTACAGGCTGCTGAAACGCGTATCCGGGACACCGACATGGCTGAACAGATGGTAGAATTCGTAAAGAATCAGATTCTCGTTCAGGCCGGTACAGCCATGCTGGCTCAGGCAAATACAACCCCTCAATCCGTTCTCCAGTTACTGCGATAACCTTGTACACCTCCAGCAAGAGCAGTCCACCTTTAGGACTGCTCTTTTTTTATCCCTTTTCTCGTTGACCTGAAATGTCAATTTTTTTACCTTTTACCAAAGGAATGTGATTCATCTTCACAAACTTTAGTCAAACGAACGATATGAAAATTCCCGTATATGTCAAAAAGGTGGCTGAGAGACTCCATCAAAACGGGCATGAGGCGTGGGTTGTTGGTGGATCGGTTCGTGATATTCTCATAGGCAGACCTGTCTATGATTATGATATTGCAACCGATGCAACTCCTCAGGAGGTGATAAAACTTTTCAGGCGAACAATACCGACGGGAATAAAGCATGGAACCATAACCGTGGCGTCCGGTAAGGAGGCACTCGAGGTGACAACTTTCCGCAGCGACGGCGAGTATTCCGATGCCCGTCATCCCGATTCAGTTACTTATGCGAAAACGATCCTTGAGGATCTGTCTAGGCGTGACTTCACCATAAACGGTTTAGCCTACAATCCCATAAACGATACGCTCATTGATCCCTATGGAGGGAAGAGAGATATTGAAAAAAGGATCATACGTACGATCGGTGATCCGGCTGAGCGCTTTAATGAGGACGGTTTAAGACCCTACCGAGCATGTCGTTTCGCAGCACAGCTTGGATTTTCAATTGAAAACAACACTTACGGAGCGATAAGAGCCAGTCTCGATAGGGCAGGAGAGGTTTCAGTCGAACGTATCAGAGATGAATTCATCAAGATAATTCAATCAGATAAACCTTCAACAGGCATTGAGCTTCTCAGAACTTCAGGGCTACTAGAGCTCTTTCTCCCGGAGATACTGACAGGATTTGGGATTAACCAGAACGTTTACCACCGATTCGATATATACTACCACAACCTCTACACCTGCGATGCAGCTGACCCGGATGATTATCGGATACGGCTTGCCGCACTTTTTCACGACATTGGCAAGTACTATGCAAAGCGGGATATCGAAGGGAAGCACAAGGGAAAAAAATCTGTATTTTACAATCACGAGATAATAGGCGCAGGGATTACAAAGAGAATCATGATAAGGCTCAGATTCAGCAACAACGATATAAAACTTGTTACCCATCTAATCAGGAACCACATGTTCCACTACACCTATCTTTGGACCGACGGGGCTGTGAGGAGATTCATCAGAAAGGTAGGCCTTGACAACCTTGATTCTCTTTTTGAGCTTCGGCGTGCAGACAGAATTGGGAACGGATTGAAACGAGGAGAATCAAAAGCGGTTGAGAATTTGAAATTACGCATTGACAAGATAATCGAGCAGGAAAACGCGATTACCGTAAAAGATCTTGCCCTTAACGGAAATGATGTTATGCGTGAGTTCAGCCTAAAGCCGGGACCCATTATCGGTAAAGTTTTAAACTACCTCTTGGAAGAGATTCTGGACGATCCCTCAAAAAATACGCGTGAAACCCTCATCAGAC
>CAYFYU010000006.1:73591-85104 GCA_964347455.1 uncultured Spirochaetota bacterium
GCGGTCTACGCGTTAAAAAAAGCGGCCGATGGGAATCGAACCCACGTCTTCAGCTTGGAAGGCTGAGGTATTACCACTATACGACGGCCGCAATAAAAAAGTGAAGAAAGTATACCAATATATAGAGCCTGATTCAAGCTCTTTTTCGCCACAGTAAATTTTCAATACATTTTTATTTCTGATAAACGAAAATCAGCAATTATACGAAGTAGATTCTCCTTAAGCTTCGTGAGCTCCCCAAACGAATCTCTGTATTCTTTCCGTGTCCGCTTGAAATTCAAACCGTCACCCAATAGTTTCAGACAGTTGTTGAGGAGAATGGCGCCGTACTTCATGAAGTTATAGGAAGCTTTTTCATTGTCCTTTGAATTCTTTCGTGACAGGACGAGAAGATAGTCATCTACAGCACGGGAGTAGAGACTGCGCATTGGGACCACAAAATAGGCAAAATCGTTTTCGAGCTTACCCATGAAATCGCGCATTGATCTCACTCCGAGAGGTGTGAGCAGCCTCTTTATAGTTCCCCACGACTCGTAGTAGAAATCGGTAACCACCCCGAGAAGATACTTCGTCTCCTCCTCGGCATCGGGGTGAAAATCAATGGGATGATATTTTCTGATTTTTTGAAGATTTTCCTCGATTATCCTGTCGGCAACATCGCTGTATGTTGTGTTATTTTGAGGTCTTTCCTTCTGGAGCACCCTCTTCTTGAGCTCCTCAAAGACAGTTATCTCCGCATGGCAGAAATTGTTGATGTCGATCTTATTGACGAGTGCATCGCGGTAACGTTGTTCAAATGCCTGGAGATTGAAGATCTTCGGACTATACTCCTGGGCATACTTCTTGTAGAGTGATTTCAACTTTTGTACAACCGCATCAACATCGACTTTTTTATCGCTACTTGACTTCCTGAAGGAAAGGGGCATTACTTTCCACCCAATGCTTCGTAGGCCTTTTGTATTTCTCTCGTTTTCTCCTCGAACATCTCTCTGTACTCAGGTCCGAGTTTCAGGCTTTCGACTTTATCGGGGTGAAACTTCTTTAATTTATCTCGGTAGGCTTTCTTGATTGCATCCATCGGTGCCCCTCTTTTTATTCCAAGTATATCGTAGGGGTCCTTCTGCGGTTCAGTACCCGGGGGTGGTTGGAATCCTGCTCCCCAATTTTTGAATCTACTGTAAAAAGATCTGCTGCTCTGACCAGTTCCTCCTGTACCTGAGCGTGTTGAGCCGGCTCCCGATCCGGTAAAACCTGTACCGGCCTGACCTTTTTGCTGGTATTGCTGGTACTGTTTCTGATAGAAGTTCTTCATTAATCTTCTTCTCAACAGGAGACTGATGATTGCAAGGGCGGGAAGCAGAAATTCTTCACCGGGTATACCATCCGGTATAATCCAGCTAAGTAAAGACAGGCCAATAATTAACCATATCCACAATGGTATTCCCATTACAACACTCCATAAATTAATATACAGGGTTAACCATCTTAATGCAAGGAAATACTTATACAGGGTTCCCGATAGAAACACTTCTTCGATTTATACCACCACAACTGTTAGACCTTTTTTTTCTAAATATTCCTTGTCATTTTTCGGAATACCATCATCGGTAATTACGCAGTGAATGTCATCAACATTAAATATCATTGTAAGTTCGATCTTTCCGAATTTACTCGAATCTGTTAAAACAAAGACCTCTTCGCTTTTCTTTGCCATGTAGGCGGCTATCTCGGCTCTCATCATATCCTTACTGGTAAAACCGGTATCAATTGCAAAACCATCGACTCCAATAAATACCTTCTTGAAATTAATGTTATCGATACACAGTTTTGTAAGGGAGCCAATAAGACTTTCACTTTCCTTCTGGTACAAACCTCCCAGAAGAATGACGTCATTATTTCTACCCTTACCGCACTCACGCGCTATGAACACACTGGGTGTTATGATGGTAATTCCATCTATCTCGGACACTTCCTTTGCGAGAATCGTATTTGTGGAGCCACCCTCAATGAGTATGGTTTCACCCCGCTGGACAAAACTCGATGCCTTTTTTGCTATCCTGAGCTTTTTGTCATAATTAATGGTGAGTCTGCTGGAAATATCATCCGAATCGATAATTTCAACGCCCCCATGGACTCGCTTTAAAAAGCCTTCATTTTGGAGATAATCGAGATCCTGTCTGATTGTAACACCTGAAACCTTTAAACGTTCTGCGATCTGATTGACAGACAATTTAGTTTCCTTCGCAACCATTTTCAATAATTCCTGTCGACGACTGTTCATCTGTTCTCCAAAACAAGTGATGCTGCCCCTATTATACCCGCGTCATCCTCTAATTTTGACAGGCGAAAGTGCACGTCATCGAACAGCATATCCTTTGCCAGGTTGTAAAAATTAAATTTTATCTGCCGGAGAAAGTATTCTCCCAAATTCATAAGCCCCCCTCCCAGTACGAAAAGTGGAGGGTTGAATATTTGAAAGAGATTGTAGAGCCCGATACCGACGTACCTTGCGCATTGATCTACGACTAATTTTGTTATTTGATCATTTAGCTCCAATCCCTTCTTGAGTACCTGACCGTTTATTTCACTGGAAGAGACATTTTCATTGAGCTGTAATTTTGTCTTCATTCCATCTATAAGATGCTTCTTGAATATTTTTCCCAACGCTTGTCCACAGGTAAAGGTCATCAAACATCCATAGTTGCCGCAGCCACACCGCAACTCACCATGAGGATCGACGATCATGTGTCCGAATTCACCTGCGGTGCCGGTTATTCCTCTATAAATCTTCCGATCAATAATTATGCCTGCACCGACACCGGAGCTAATGGTAACAAAAATCATATTGTTGTACCCTGTGCCAGCACCAAATTTGAACTCAGCATAGGCCTGCGCATTGGCATCGTTATCAGTAACCACCTCACACCCAAAGTGGTTCTGTATCTCCTTCTTTAATGGAAAATTTTTGAATCCTTTGATATTGGATGAGGTGATTGTAATTCCCTCACGTGATCTTATATGTCCCGGAAACACAACACCAATACCCGATAATGCATCCTCTTTCATGTCATTTGTATGAAGCAGAGCTCGAATAATGTCACGCATCTCCAGTACAATTTCATGCTCCCTCTTTGTGGAGTGGTCATATACGATAGTTTTGTCAACAACCACTCCATTATCTCCCACAAGACCTACAGCAAGCTTTGTTCCACCAAGATCAACGCCGCATAGAATATCTTTCATAATAGCTTCCTAAATACTGTGTTCTGTTCGAGCTATTATATCATCCTGCATTTCAGGCGCAAGAGTTGTAAAAAACGCCGAGTATCCAGCCACTCGTATAACAAGGTCGCGGTGGGTTTCAGGATCTCTTTTCGCCTCAAGCAGCGTATCCTTTGACACAACATTGTATTGGATATGCCAGCCTTTCAAATCGTCAAAGAAAGTCCGAAGAAGTGCTATCAATTTTTGCACATCCCGTTCATTTCTGATTGCTGAGGGAGCTATTTTCTGATTGAGAAGAACGCCCCCTAAAATCCTATTAGTGGGAAGTTTTGATACCGATTTGAACACTGCAGTTGGCCCTTTGACATCGGTTCCCGCAGATGGTGAGCTTCCCTCCGCGAGGGGGGTATATGCTTTCCGTCCATCCGGTGTTGCAGGCACAACACTACCTGAAGGAACGTTGGCAGAAATGCTCGAAGTACCGGCATAGTAACCCCCACCAATAGGACCCCGTCCAAAACGGGTGTTGTGGTGTTTTTCGAGCTCATCAATAAAGTAGAGGTACGCTTCCCTTAGAAGTTCATCAACATAATCTTCATCGTTGCCATACTTTGGTGCACGATTCATTAGGATCTGTCTGATCCGCTGACCTTCAGCACCCTCATAATTGTTCGCGAGGTTTTTCATGAGCTGACTCTTGGTGATCACTTTTTCCTCAAAAACGAGTTTCTTGATTGCTGCAAGAGAGTTACCCAGGTTAGCTATACCCACCTGGAGACCGGAAATCAAATCGTATTTAGCACCCCCCTCTTTCAGTGTTTTACCCCGCTCGATGCATTTGTCCACAAGAGCCGAGCAGAGAACATCGGGAACCAGCTCCTCCAGAGCCGTATCCACCACCGCATCTACAGCAACGCTCGCTCTGGCAAAATACTCAACCTGCTTTTTCCATGCCTCCATAACTTGTTCAAATGAGTCTAAATCTTCAAGCTTCCCACTGCCTTTGCAGAAGGTTTTCCCAGATTCCGTATCGTATCCATCATTGAGAGCTGCCAGCATTACTCTCATGAAATTCAGAAAACTCATCCCTGTTGGTCTATATCCCCACTTTCCCGGAACAGCCACCTCAATACACCCTATTGCCGAATAATCGTAAGCGTCTTCTTTCTCCACACCTCTCGATATCAATGAGGGTATTACGATCTCATCATTCTTGAATGCAGGCATTCCAAATCCCTTTTTGATTACCCGTATACACTCCATCATAAAATCATCACCTATTCCGCTGTGATATCTCACCGAGAGATTTGGTTGTGTGAGCCTCATCCTTCCAACGGAGCGGAGGATAAGCCAGCTCAATTCATTGACTGCATCCCCTCCATTTCTATGCTGACCACCTATCGTCACATTCTGGTAGAGTGGTCCCCCGGCGGAATATCTCGTATGTGACCATGGTCTGATCTTGTTAATTGCGTAGAGCTTGATCCATGTGTTTTCGAGCAATTCCATGGCGAACTCAGATGACAGAAGGCCGTTTTCTCTATCTTTTCTGTAAAATGGGTAGAGGTACTGATCCAACCTCCCAAGGGACACGGAGTGGCCGTTACTCTCTATCTGCAGTATGAGCTGAATCATATAAACAAGCTGCAGAGCCTCGTAGAAACTTCTCGGAGGTAACCACTTGATATTTCTACAGATGCTGCTTATTCTGTTTAGCTCCTCTTTTCTCTCCTGCTGTTTTTCCTTTTCAGCCAGATCTATCGCAAGATTTTCAAATCTCTCGATAAATATCCTGACACCCTCCAATACTATCTCCACAGCCTTGTAAAACTGCTCTCTTTTTATATCTTTTCGATTCTCCATAGGGCGTCTGCTTTTTCGTACCAGCTCCGTATATCCCTTTATCCCCCTGTTCAGAAGACTCTTCAAGTTTACCGCTATGTGCCCGTCGCCTGAGGTCAGATTCCCTTCAGCTCTAATTATGTGCGCCTCATGAATCTCTCTGATCCATTCGGGCATCAATCCGCAACCTCTTTCAACAAGAGTCTTTCCATGCCAGTATTCGCAAAGCTCCCTTATCTCCTTCCTTTTATTTTCAGACACAAAAAATGCATCGCCAGGTCTCTGATGAAACTCATCTAATTCACCCAGGATCCAGGAAACTGCGTATTCTGGAAAAATCGGAGCGGCACGAAGCTCGGATGATTGATTTCCAACGATAAGCTCCCCTTCCTCGATGAAAACCGTCATCCGCTTCAGTGTTTCACGAAGAGCAAGAGCACGTTTTAGGACAACAGGTTTTTCTTCGTTTTGTCTGTATACATCAGTGTAAATTTGCGCCCGTTCGGTGCAAACTGTGGATTTTGCGCTCAGTACTTTCTTTCTTAATTGTATGATCCGCTCAGAGAGTGCATTGTAAGGATCTGGGTTCATACTTTTCTCCTGGTCGGTGTTCCCCCGCTCCTTTCTGAACGGTTTAAATTTTTATATTATATGATACAAATATCCATTTCAATTGTAACATAAATATATTTTTTTTGAAAGTAAAATCGACGGGATTAGGCTGAACCAGGGAGAATGATGTAAATTCTTCCGTCCGCTACTAAAAAATGAAAATACTGTTATTAGTGCTATATTGGATAATAACGAATCAATATTTTAAATATTCGAAAAATATCATTTTCATGAGAAAAAAGGCAAATTTGTCCAAGGATTTGCCGTGTCAAACTCATCGGACAGCACATCCTTCAGATTATGGTAAGAATATAAATAAATCTTTAAAAGGGTCTTTCATGGGAAGATTTAGAAATATATTTATTAAAATACCCGTGTATTTGATGTTTTCCATACTATCAACAGCCACCCTATTTCTCCTAGCAGGCTGCGGCGAGCACGGAATGACGACAGCAGGTCAAGATAAAGCGGTGGCACTGTATTCAACCGAACCAGAAATTGAATTATCTCCCACCCGTATGTACTTCTGCGAGGTGGAATACGGATCCGACAACACCTTCATACTTACGGTTTCAAATAGCGGTACAGAACTCCCCCTACAAATTAATTCCTTGATATTTCTTGAGGGATACGAATTTAAAATTTATAAACCGCCCCCTATCCCATCCATAATTCTTCCAGGTGAATCACTTGAAATTCCGATAACCTTTGAACCGCTATTAGGAATGAGCGGCTATGCTCTCCTTCAAATTGGGAGCAATGATCCAGATGAACCTGAGGTTCTGGTCAATATGGGTGGAAACGGTGTTACGGATAAAACCTCTCCTGAAGTACAGATTGCGAATATTCTGAAATTCATCGAAGATGCAGAGAGCCAGGAAGCCTTAACAGGATTCGGACCGGGTAAATCCGCACCAAATAGACTAGATGCATTAACAAATATGATCGAGACAGCAGGCAGCTACATCGAAGCAGGCGATGTGGAGGAAGCCGTCGGACAGCTTGATGCAGCGTATCTCAAGGTCGATGAGCTACTCAATCCACCAGACTTCGTAACAGGTGAAGCGACCCAGCCTCTGGCTCAAATGATTCAATGTTTAAGTAACGATCTTGCAAGAACTAATCCATAATCCAGACAATCCACACATTAGACGAAGTTCTTCAGTTAGTTAATACCCTAATTACGTCATGGAGGCACATGATAAGCATCTTCGAATAGGAAGACATAAAGACCCCTGTATAGTACTTTTCCAACCAGGGGCTTTCAATAGAGGTTAGATTATTTCATGGCATAGGATGCATATATTTAAAGACCCCATCTGCTGACCAGAAAAAACCGCTATCCTCACCGTTAAACCAGAAAGAAATCACCAAAGGTAAATGGAGCACCTGTATCCTGGTAGAAATAAGTTCCTGGTACCAGTGCTTCAGATTCAGTGAAGCTATCAATCCAAAGTATACCTCCCATACATTCTGGGTTATCCTCACCCGAAAAATCAGCCAAATTAATGTGAGGACCCGCGATTGCAATTTTAAAATTATATGAGCCTTCTTCAAATCCTATGTTCCAAATTTTTGCTTTAGTAAGCTCACATTGGTCTCCACACGCAAAATTAAATGTGCCGTCACCCCAAACCATATAACTCTACGGTTTTTTCCTCTTCAAGCATGGTCATTAATTCAACAATCTGCTCCAATAATTCTCCTATCTCTTCATACAAGCCACTAATTAACAACTGCAGAGTCCCAATCAGCCCATATAAATTTAAAATCTCAACCTCATTCTCCCATATTCTTTCTCTAAGCCTTTGGAAAGGTTTCCCGTAATTTCCATTTTCTGAATTAGCTATTGATGTAAAAATAAATAAAAAAACACCACAATCACTGCAGTAAAAACTTTTTGCCGTTTCATATTACACTTCATGAAATAGAATTTCATTTACAACTTCCTTTAATTGTTTAATATCATCACCTAATGAATTAATCAAATTTCCCATTCAGACACTGCATGCAAAGGTTCACAACTACGTTGATATGAATTGAATAAAAACTTATTCTATTTATTTGGAGAGTTATGTCTTCTTAAACTGATTTTCAAATTGGATAAGAGTTTCGAATCATTGAAAAAATCGTTGATCGCATAATCAAAATAACCAATCAATGAAGGTTAAACACATTCTTAATCTATATACTATCTTCTCATTATTCTGATTTTTATCAAGGGGTCCTACTGTTGGAATTTTTTTAAATTGAGAGGCTGAACAAACCAGATTCGGAGCTAATAAGGGACATTTAAAGACATTCTACTGGAGTTATCACTAGACTTTAACTACTGCTATAGATCACAATTCTCGGTCAACAATGTAAAGAAAGCCAGCGTATCATTCAGAGTATACATAATAATATGACTTTAAAACTCACCTGTTACTTTGTACCTCTTCTCCAAACGCCATTGACTATTGGGATAGCCATATTCAAAATCATAACCCGCTAAATAAATATAGAATGTATCAACAGCTATTGAGTAGAGCATATCAAACCCTATACTGGGATTTTCTAGGATCATACCGTCTGAATCAAAGCCACTTACCAACGCCCCTGTTTCAATGTTCCGTTTTTCTATACGCCATTGACTATTTCCAACAGAATAATCAATACCTGCTATGTAAATATAATTATCATCAATGGCAATTGATCTTGCCCATTCCTCAGAATCACTAAGATTTGATTGAACAACTCCATCTGAACCAAAGTTACTTATCAATGCTCCTGATACTATATCACGCTTCTCAATACGCCACTGAGAATTTCCTGGAGAATTATCAAATCCTGCTATATAGATATAATTTGCATCAATGTCTATGGAATACGCCATTGCACTATTGCCATTTGGTTGTTCAATGATTATACCATCGTCATCAAAGGCATTTACCAGCGCTCCTGTTTCAATATCCCGCTTCTCAATACGCCACCTGTGATTACCATACCCTGAATATTCATCATAACCTGCTAGGTACAGATAATTTTCATCGATGGCTATCGAATTAATCTCATCTCTATTTGAACTATAATCTTCTTCAATCACACCATCTGAATCAAAACCATTTACCAATGCTCCAGTTTCAATATCACGTTTCTCAATACGCCACTGAGAATTAGGATATATAGCAGCATCATAACCTGCTATGTAAATATAATTTGTATCAACTTCAATCGTATGAACTTCGTCCGGTCCAGCAGTCGGATCAGATTCAACTACACCATCTGAATCAAAGGCATTCACCGGCGCTCCTGTTATAATATTCCGCTTCTCAATGCGCCATTGACTTAAAGCACCTGACTGGTCATAGCCGGTGATGTACATATATTCTGTATCAATTGCGAGAGCAAAAGCCTTGTCATCTGCAGAAACATTGGGATTAATCTGAATAATACCATCATTATCAAATGCAGGAACCGTTTCTCCTGATACTATATCACGCTTCTGAATATGCCATTGATAATCTCCAGAAAGACCATCATGGCCGACTAGATAGATATAGTTATCATCTATGGACATTGCGTATAACCAATCATCATCCACACTTATATTTGCTTTCTTTGTGTATGTGGCTAATCTTTCGAGAGCTATTGTGTAGGCCTTTTTTGTACCATTTTCTGCTGCTACAATTATGGCGATAGTATTTCCCCCGAGTTCAAGACTGATTGGGTCAGATGTCTGTCCAGATTTAACATTCATTCCATTAACTGTAATGGTGGCAAGGGGATGTTCTGCCGTTAGTGTTACAGTGATAGACTCAATGGTATTTTCAACAGCTGCAATATAGGAATTAATATACTTTGAAAAGGCAGGTTCAAGTGTGCCATGAGAAAGCGTTAAGGATAACAGGTTTGCATTACCGCTATTCTCACATGAACCAAAAATAAAAATTAATACTAACAATAAGATAATAACGATTACATACAACGTTATAGTCCTCACTGTACATTCTCCTTTCAATGTGTTGTGTAAACAACAATTAAGGGACATTCTATTCTAAGCCTATCATAGCAAATTTGTAGATCGCTGGAATGTAATTTTCTGATGAGTTCGATGCAGAATAAAAAATGGGTGAAACAACAGCAAAATAGAAAATCATAGATAACTGCCTAAAAGGTCACCTTATGAGAAGTGAATGATAATAAAAAAAAAACAGTGGAAGTTGAGTGCTTAATGCTTACTGTTTTAATTGTAACATTAGTGATTTTATTATCAATTCATTTTAAATTGGCACTATTGGCCGCCAAAGTACTCATAACCCTAGGCAAAATTCACCACTTAGAATTAAGCATCTTCGGTGCGCCGTTCACCTTTAGTCTGCCACCTAAAAACTGGTCCACATAGTATATTATCAGGGAGGAAAATCTTCTGATAGAGGTGGGTTAATGACCTGAAAGAGGTACTCACCTTAACAAATCATCAGAAAGCTCAGAAAAGCTCAAGTGCTTGTTACCGAGGGGATGACTGCGAATGTCTATATCGAATCATTCAATGGGATTTACGAGATGGATGGTTGAGCAGGGATATGTTTGACACGCCAATCGAGGCGAAAATATTTGTGGAGCCATGGAGACGAGAATATAATCATATACGACACCATAGCTCATTGGGGTATTGCGCTCCTGCCCAAAAATCATTCTCCCGATGGGAGCGCAGGTGTTCGCTTCCTCTCAGCTCCGCCTCTCACCTACGCATGTTGAACTAAATTTCGAACTTGACCGAAGCTTTCACACGGAATTGAGGTTTTCACATAGCACTGCACGATGCGTGTGCACCCTCATAACGCTGGTATAAGGAGAGGGTGTCAGCTTCCTGGTGGTTCTGCATATGCCCAGTTTGCATGGACCCTTTTCCAACCATCCCTGGTGCGTATAAAGACTAGGGTAACGTTCCAGCGTACGATTGCTCCGCTCTTTGGGTCGGTGGTCTTCTCGTTGAAGGTGAAGACTGCCGTGTCACCATAGAGATCAAGCCTAGGTTTTTGGATCTCGTAATCCAAATTTGGGACTTTACCCATGAAGGTCATTAGGTATTCCTTGATGGCAACGTCCTCGACCCTGTGCCCCACCCACGGATCAAAGTAGGTCGCCTCGTCGGCAAACAGTTCAGCATAACCCGTTGGATCGCTTTCGCCATACCAACCATCCAAAGTGGTTTTTTCAAGCGCCAGGATCTCTTCGAAAACCTCTTCCTCCGACTGTGCAGGCTTTCCGGCACCAAATACGAGTCCGCCCAATAATACAGCGAACAGGGTACAAATCGTGATGACAACTAAATACCACTTTTTCATGACACTACCCCCTTTAATAAAGCATTTGTTCACTGAATAACGATTTACTATTTTCCAGCTATACGAAAACCTACTATAAATACCTTTAAGTAACCTTGTAGACTGTTTAAATGATATTTTCTGTTGAGGTGTTCACTGTGCGGAAAGAAATGAAAGTAAAACTACAGCATAGCACTAAATCTCAGTAACTAATCCTACAAAGTCAGCATGAGAAAAATGATTTATAACAAAGAACAAAACATGGGGGTTAAATATTTTTTTGCAATTATGTACTATCTTATCATTAGTCTGATTTTTGTCAAGATAATTAATGGCAGGACTTTTTTAGATTCCTAAGATGTCCTAACCAGACGCAGAGCTGATGTTGGGTTAAAAGTGGTTTTGATCAAATTATTCTTGAAGTTAAAATATACGGTATCACCCCGTTTAATCCTCCGATTCTTACATAATATGGGGATCCTTTTCTAAGATAATTAACAACTAAGCATGAAAAAATATTAAAAA
>CAYFYU010000007.1:0-7176 GCA_964347455.1 uncultured Spirochaetota bacterium
TAATACTTGAAATTTTGCCAGCATGCGTCATCGGGCACGTGGTGGTCTGCATGGGGTATGAATCCCCCGTACCTGAGCACCGATCGGATTATCTCGAGTTCATTGTCTATATCAGATCTGGTTCTGTCCTTTGTAAATACTCTCTTGTCCACCCCGCCGAGAAGCTGCATCCGTGGATAATTTTTCCTTATCCCAATGATGTCGTTTCCGGCCTGCCTATCAATGGGAAATATGCCCGTTATTCCCAGCTTATTCCATATTGGGAGAAGGTCTTCAATGTACCCGTCACTGTCAACGTGTATGTTCTCTATACCGAACTGTTTGCAAAAGTCAACGATACGTACATAGTAGGGAGACATGAACTGGTGAAACATCTTTTCAGATATCATAGACCCTGACTTGCTCGCCATGTCTTCCCAGATGAGAACGCAGTCCGGTTTCAATTCGCCCAGTATTTGGGACCAGTAATCTATCACAAAGCAGAGAAAAAACTCATTGATATCGTTGATTAGAACAGGATCGTCGTACATCATGAGAAAGAGCTGCGTGGTACCGATCAGATGCCTTGGAAAACCGAGAAACCCGTAGGGAAACCCTCCCAGTCTGATGGGAAAATCACGGTCTTTCATCTCCTGTACAACCCGTTTCCAGTTTCTGGGTAGTCGTTGTGAATGGTTACTGTTGTAGTGCTCCTTGTAGACTTCAAAATCTCTCCTGTTCTTAATCGGAAAGTTTAAATCCAAGGGAGCCGAAGTACCCGTTTTTCTGATTCGCTTGGTAATACCATACTCATCGATATAGGTTCTATACTCATCGTCCTCCTCCAAGACCTTTTCTTCGAAGAGGGGGCTGAAATCCAGGGGAAATTTCGCAATATACGAATCCAGACCGCAGGATGCCCGCACATTTCTATCCACCACAACCTTTCCGAGCGGATCGACCGCATCCGCACCACTGATCGTACCGTTATCGGGGAGGTTAACCGGCAGAGCCTCCACAACAGGCATCCCCTCTCGTATGAATCGTTTGATCGTTGTTGTCCAGTAACCGTACTCCGCTTTCAGGGTCGATACGTCACTTCTAAATTTCATGACGGCCAGAAACCGTTCCCGTGCATTCATGGATAAACCTCAAGGTTATTTTTCAGGAGGAGATCTTCGCATAAATACTCCTCAAGGCACTGAAAAGATCACCATAAATATCGATGTATTTTTGATACTTCCTGTCCTTTCCTGGCACAGGCCTTATCAGAATGTTTGGTTTTACAATGTTTTTCAGGGTACCCTGTATGTTGTCCACAACGCCTGCAGCATATCCTGCCAGCACAGCTGAGCCGAGTGTCGCCATATCGCTCCGAAACAGGTTTTGATAGGGAATCTGAAGAACATCAGCCTTTATCTGCATCCAGAAAGTACTCCGGGCTCCACTGCCGATTGCCGTGACAACTTCAATATCAATATCCCCCGTAATCTCCCTGATGATATCTCTCGTCATATAGTGATCATAGGCGATTGATTCGAGAATGGCACGATAAAAGTGGATCTTTTTATGCGCCCAGCTGTGCCCGATGAAAAGTCCTCGAACATTTGAGTCAGGGGGGAAAAACCTTCCCTGCATATAGTCAATGGCGATAAGTCCATCTGAACCGGGCCCGAGCTTTTCAGCCTGAGCGTCGAGATAGCTGTAGATATCGTCTCCTCTCTCTTCCATACGTTTTTTTTCTTCTGAAAAAAATTCGTCGATGAACCAATTGTGGGTTCTGCCGCCAAGAACGACTGACAGCAGGTAATACCCGTCACCAGTCGCCGATTTCATGCAGGCAACGGTTTTGTGCGACCGATCGCAGGTATAGCTCTTCACGTTTGCACCCAGTATACAGGCCGTTCCGGATACATCCACCATCTGACCTGGGCTGATGATGCCTGCTCCGATAAATCCCGCCGCCTGATCCCCGCATCCTGCGCATATGGGAATACCCTTTCGTAGTCCCGTGTCCCTTGCCGCAGTTGTTGTCAATTCTCCGATAATCTCTGTCGATTTAACTATTTTTGGAAGCTTTCTTTGATCGATCTCCAGCAGGTCGCATATCTCTTCGGACCATGCTGAGTTCTCCAGATCGCTCAGCCCCGAAAAGCAGATAAATGTCTCGTCCATATAGGCGTCGGCACCTGTGAGACCCGCCATTTTACCCGCAACAAAAGCTGAGGGATGAATGAATTTATGGATTTTTTTCCATTCATCCCTTTTCTTCCAGTAGAGGATCTTATTTCCAAAGGTTGAAAGAGACCCATTTTTTTTGATGATGAGGTCTCCGAAGTTATCATGCATAAATCGATTTTCCTGTGCACTTCTGCTGTCAAGGGGGGTATCGTAATAGGTAACGGGCTTGAACTCTCGATCTATAGACATTATGCCACCCATCTGACTGTCGATACCGATTGCGGCAATATTTTTCACATCGAACCGGGAAGATTTGATACACCGCCTGATCAGCTCGCAGGTTACACCGTAAAACGCATTTGCATCCTGTTCAGCTTCACCGGAACTGGGAAAGCTAATTTCCATCTCCTGCTGTGCCTCAGCAGCGAGGTCACCCCTTTCATTGTAGACAGCACATTTTGCCAGCGTTGTTCCCAGATCAATACCGATGATGTATCCAGGGGACATAGTACACAGCTCCTATCGATTGATATTATTCTTACAGAGCACGACGAGACCGCAACCCGCTTACCCTGTAACGAATAAAGTCATAAAATTCACCCATCTCTTCATCAGAATCAATCCTGACAACCGGTATCCCGTACATTCGGCATGCGGTGGAAAGTTCCTCCGTGAAATCACCCAGGGTTGCACTCAAATGGTTGGCACCAATTACCTTCACAAAATTCTCTGCCCGAACACCCATATCGATAACAAGTTTTCCCCATGCCTGTCCGAGATGACTGTCGAGCTTGTCACCGAGCTTCTGGGTAAGCACCTCTCTTGCATCAAGGGCCCTTCCCCGTCCGAGCTGCATATAGTAATCTCCCCCTATTCGCGTCAGACGCGCCACGGTGATTGCCGGGGCTTCAATTCCGTAGTAATTGAATGCAGCACCTGAGACACCGTGAATGTTTCCGACAGCTTCGGTATTTTTCAGTGCCCTTTGTGCATCATGGGTGTTGGCAGACCAGAAAACCGATCCTGCCCCACAATTGGCGAACTCGATGTAATCATCCTCCACCGATACCAGGTCACCGAAAGCTGGTGGTATGTCCGGATTTACGGCGTGGAGTAAGGCGCATGTCAAAAGACCCTTGATGTCTCCCTCACAGACAGTGGGATAGACCTGCTGCTCTCCCTTTTCGTTTTGTGCAAAGGGCAGAAATGCCGGGAGCGTACAGGCGTCGACGCCGTACTCGTAGTAAATTTCGGGCTGACATTTTATCGACACGCCCTTGATATTCTCTACTTTTAGTATTTCGAGCCTATCCCGTGCTGCTATGAGCAGGGCAGCCTGTTTTGTTAGTGCCTTCGGGGTGAGCATTTTCTCGTCGTAGGTAAATTTCATGCCATTTTGGTCTAACCAATCTAGAAATGCACGAATCCTATCCGGCTGCGCTTTTATGATCTTTTCAGCCCTGTTAACGAGAACGAGTTGGTCCTCGCTCAGTATATCACGAATCATGAAGGATTTCAGACGCGGAACGTCATCCTGAAGCTGCTCCATTTTTACTGCATAGGACCCGCCCCAGAGGAGCAAAGCTCCTTCCCGCAGCCCTGATACGGCAGAAGCTGCTCGTGCCCAGCTCAGGAGCTGGCGTCTGTTCCCGAAACATCTCTCGTGCCGGAGAGCATGCTCGTTTACACCCCACTCCATGAGACTAGAACAGGTAGCGCTCAACTGCGAGAGCGAACCCGACAGGGGGTCGTTCTCCGTATAGTAGATAAAAGGTTTTGCAAGCTTTCGGACGAAATCCATGATCAGCATAGGCGGCGACCAGTTCCATGCGCCTATAATTGCCGCATCGATGTGCTTCCGGGACAACTGATGCATTACCTGCTCGATATCTCGCAGGTTCCTTACTCCATAGGGAATTTCATTCTTCTTTCTGATTTCCCCAAGGGGGTCAACAACCGTAACGTTATTCTCTGAAAGAAATCCTTTGAGATCCCCCTGTTTTTTTCGAATCCCGCTCTCCACCTCCCTGGAGTAAAGACCGACATCCCGATCATCGGTAAAGGTAACGATACAAATTGTGGGTTTCGTCATGACATACATCCTCCATCATGCGTACTGCAATACAGAAAATTGCATTCATACACTGATCAAAGGGATCTATCCCTTTACAGCACCCGCAGTGAGTCCCTTTACAAACTGGTCCTGAATGAGCAGGTAGATGATGAAAATCGGTATAGAAGAGATAATAACACCTGCAGCAACGAGCTGCCACGGTGAGTCCCACTGACCGACAAAATTCGCCATGCCCACCGGCAATGTATACTGAATCTTGTCCTTGAGGAGTATCAGGGCCAGAATGAACTCGTTCCAGTTCTGCATAAACAGGAAAATAGTCACTGTTGCGATTGCCGGTTTTGAAAGTGGTATTACGATTCTGAAAAAGGTCCCCACTTCTGTGCTGCCGTCTATACGAGCAGCCTCTATCAGCTCTTCGGGTACCGATAGAAAGAATCCCCGAAAGATCAATACCGCAATGGGAAGACCAAAGGCGATGTATGAAAGTATAAGTGAGAGATGCGTGTTGTAAAGTCCCAACGATTTCATAATGAGAAACAGCGGTATGATAACCGCAGCCGGAGGTATCATAATGCCCAGGAGAATCGTATAGAAGAAAAAATCCGATCCTCTGTACCTTATCCGAGCAAACCCATACGCAGCGAGGGATGAAATGATGAGCGTCACAATGACCGATAGGCACGTTACCACAATCGAATTGAGAAAAAGATTGCTGAAGTCGAACGTCTGCCATGTGACCGCATAGTTTTCAAAATGGAGGTCTTTGGTAAAAAAAATTGCACTGAACACATCCTTCTTGCTCCTCAGGGAGAGAGAAAATACCCATATGATGGGAACGAGAAACAGTATACCAAAGAGATAGATCACAACGCTTCGCATAAGCTTTTTAACCATTTGATTCTGCCTACACTTCCATTTTCATAATTTTCATCCGTATGATCGACGCGGTTAGTGATAGAACAACTATGACGATCGCGATAACCGATGCGAGCCCCATACTGTTGAAACGAAAGGCCTGCAGAAAAAGATAGGTCGCCAGCACTTCACTGTGGTGGTTCGGACCTCCCGCAGTCATAACGTACACTATATCGAATATTTTGAACCCCCCGATTATGTTTAAAAGCATCGTAATGGCCACGACCGGACTGAGTACTGGGATGATGACATTGACGATCGTTTTAAATCTTCCGGCGCCGTCTATTTTTGCAGCCTCGATCAGTTCATTGGGCACTCCCTGCAATCCAGCATAGTAGAGCAGCATATCGTATCCGGTGAATTGCCATATGGTTGCAATTATAATAGTGTAGAGTGCCAGGTCGGAGCTACCGAGAAACAGTATTGGCAGTTTCGTGATCCCTACTGCCTGGAGAAATTTATTCACAATTCCAAACGCATCGAGCATTCTCGACCACATGATTCCAATGATTATGGGTGAGAGGAGAACGGGGAGGAAAATCGCATTCTTCAAAAACCGCGTTCCCTGGATTCTTGTGTCGATGATCATTGCGCCTATGAATCCGAACAGATTTAAAAATACTGTGGTGAGTACCACAAAAATGAGGGTGTGCAGGAAGGACATCCAGAATATCTTGTCCCCCATCAATACCCCGTAATTTTTCAAGCCAACCAGCTGAATCTCGGAAATATCGAAGCCCTTCCAACCGGCAAAAGAGAGAAAGAGCGTAAAAAAGACGGGAATTGATATGAACAGAATAAAGAAAAAAATTGCGGGCGCTGAAAAGAGAAACCCGATTTTTCCAAGGCGTTTTCTTAGCATATAGCTGTCCCCAGAGGTGGGCTTCAGAGCAATTCGATGAAAGGGAATAGAACGACAGGGACAGCTTTTATGCAAGCGCCCCTGTCACTGTGCTCTTTATTCCTTTGAAGCTGCGGACAGAGAATCGATAAACTGCTGCGCAGTCAAGTCACCACCAAAAATTCCCTGCATCCCATTCATAGCAGCTGTATACACTTTGGTATTGTAGATGACCCTGCTCTGAGCCTTTGACTGCGCATCCAGCATGTTCTTGTACAGATCGCTCAGGTTAGCTGTGCTCCCCATGTACGTGCTGGATGGAATAAAATCGTTGGCAACCAGAACATCTTTTCCGTCATCATTCGTCATATACCTCAGAAAATCGATCGCAGTTTCAATCTTACTTCCCTCTTTTGCAACGACGAACATTTCAGCTACACCGCCGGTGGGAAGCTTCTCATCTCCCTTCTTCATCGGTGGAAAGGGGAAAAGGCTGTATTCAAATGCTCCGTCTATGTTGGCGGTAAGTCCACCGGTAACGAAGTTGCCGACCGGGTAAAACATAGCGGCCTGCTGTTGAACAAACAGATTCTGCGCTCCCACAAAGGCATCCATTGAATTTGCACCTGGAGCAAATACTCCATTTTTTACCAGCCGCTCAGCATTCTTTGCGGCCTGTATCAACTCGGTTGAGGTCCAAGGAATCTTTCTGGCATCCGCCATCGCCATCTTTGTGTGGGTTGGATCAGTGTACGATACCTGAGCGAAGAATACATCGGCACCGGCCCAGAGATCCTTTGTACCAATGGCTATGCCAAACTTCCCCCTGTCTGCAAGCTTTTTAGTCAGTGAAATGAGCTCGTCTATTGATCCTGGAACTTGAAGGCCGTATTCCTCGAACATGTCCTTGTTGTATGCGATCTGCAGCGTATTCAGGTCGAGCGGTACGGCCCACGCTTCGCCATCAACCGATATGGCATTCATAACATTATCAAAAAAATCCGGGAAGCCTCTCTTGAGATGATCAGTCATGGGAAGAAGCTTTCCAGAGCGTGCCAGTTCCGTATACTCACCGGCCCACGGAATCTGGAATACATCTGGAGCTTCCTCACCAGCGAGGACGGCCTTCAGTTTAACGAGGTACTCAGAGTAACTTATATACTCCCTTTTGATGTCAACATTA
>CAYFYU010000007.1:7225-27976 GCA_964347455.1 uncultured Spirochaetota bacterium
CATGGTCGGCTTCGAATCGCATTTCTGCATCCTCATGGACAATTGGATAGGACCCTTCATTGTTCCATGACCAAAACTCGATGACGATCTTCTCCGGTACTGCGCCCCCTGCCACTTCTTCCTCTTCTTTTTCTCCACCTGCAACGAGCGGCATAAGCGAAAAGAGGAGAACAAAAACTATTCCTAAAAAAACGAAGTAAAGCTTATTCTGCATCTCAACACCTCCATTTTGGATTTTTTAAAAAGCCACATCAGAGCATAACGATATATCTTCATTATTACTGTGTCAATATATTAAAGCAAACCCTTCTCCAAGGACAGTATTTGATTATACTATTGAAGAAAAAATTTCGAGGACAGCGGGCCAAAACCCAGCTTATTTTCAGGAAAGAACGGGTGTATTTTCGATTATCTGCTGCAATCTCCCTCTATAGTACTTGAAGTTCTCCCATGATACACCCTCGGGTATGCAGTGATCCCCGTGCGGGATATAGCCGCCCTTTTTAATAACTTTGGGCAGCCTGTCCAGTTCCCTGTCGATGTCATCCTTCCCCTTCATAAGCTTTATCTTATCTATCCCCCCCATCAGTTGAAACCGTGGAAATAGCTGCCTGATCTTCACAACATCCATACCTGCATTCACTTCAAGCGGATAGGTGCCGGTGATGCCCCCCTCAATCCAGAGGGGAATGAGCTCCCATATGTTCCCGTCACAATCGACCAGAATGTTTTTTACACCTCTGGATTTCAGAAAATCGGTGAGCTTCTTGTAGTGAGGTAACAGAAATTCCCTAAAAAAATAGGGTGAGATCATCGAACCGTTCCTATAGGCCATGTCCTCCCAGAGAAGACAAAAATCAGGCGTGACATCTTCCAGTACTTCTGATATGAGGTCAATCCACAGATCCGTCAGGTGGTTCTGAATATCCTTTACGAGCCCGGGATCATCATAAAAGATGTAACCCAGGTTGAGATCTCCGAATAGAAAGCGAAGACCCCCATAAAATCCGAACGGATACCCTCCCAGGACCAATGGATAATCCCTCTCCCTGAAACTTTTTAATAGCTCGGAGTAGTTTGATGGGAGTCTTTCGGCAATATTTCTCCCGAACCTCTCCCGCTTTACCCGTTCCCAGTCGCTCCGGTTCTTCACAGGCCATTTTATATACTCAGGTGCTGAGGACGCATCTTTTGATATCTTCTGAGTCACACCCCACTGATCCCGTATGAGGGTGGTTCTATCATCTTCCTGCAGGACGATCTTCTCGAATGGAGGTTCAACCCAGATATTCAGTGGCAACCTCTGAATACCTTTGTCAAAATAAAAGTAGCTGTTTACGTCATCTGCCATTGGGTAGGTGTCCATGCCTCCCAGATCAGTTCCATCAGGCCAGAATAGAGCAGGACCGTGCGCAACATGGCTTCCAAAGAACTCCTCTGAAATTCCCTTCTCCATGGGCAGCCCGTCATTGTACCACTGCCGTATTGCGCTGACCCAGTAGGCGAACTCCCAGTTCAGTGTCCTGTCACAGGGCTCATAATTCATGATTCTAAGAAACCGTTCCCTCGCGTTCATAGGATCAGCAACACCCCTTAAATTTTCAAGCCACCGCACAGGAATTGCATATTACCACAACAACACCTATAGGTAAAGGTTGAAGTTGGTCTCAATCTGCGTTGACAACCTGGAGTCCCGCTTGTAATGAATTCCCAACTTCTTCATCCTGTTTCTCAAAGTACTCGGGTTCACACCGAGCAGCTCAGCAGCACCTCCGGGACCATGTATCTTCCCTTTTGTAATCCTTAAAACTTTCTCAACGTGATGCTTCACAACATCATCAAGTCTCAGGGAAACCTCTGTGTCTGCATAAAAATTGGAACAGTGTGGGTATCTCATATGGTTCCACCTATCGACTACTGTACATAGATTTGAATGTCTGCATTATGCATTATCTCAGTAAATGTCATGTATGCTGCTAATACCACATCGTCAAATATCAGCTCATCCTGCCTAACTTTAAAGCGATCCATTGAAGGGGCGCATACATAGATATGTGCACCAAGGCTCTTTAGCTGTTGCAATTTATCCTGTGGCGATATGTGCCCTGCTTTAGCCATACCGTTACGGGCGGCATTACTGAAGGGACGACCGAACCCTTTCAGTTTGGCCCGATAACCCTGTTTCAATATCTTAACTCCTGGTCCCTGAAAATATAGGTATACGTCGATTCCTTCAAGTGCGGCTGCAAGGGCAAAACCGAGAGGTGATAGAAGCTCTGTCAAACCATTGTTCGATATTACAATGGCCAGTGACGATTCTACTTCAATGGGACTCGATTTTTCGATGTAGAAGATATAGTAGTTCTCCTCTTCCACGTGATCCCTCAGCTTGTGTCCCGTCATTCGAGTCCAGGCGAGAATATCATTCTCTATCGCCTTGTAGTCGTCAGTTACCACTTCCAGAATCTCACCTTCATGCATGTTCTGCAGTTTTTCCACGGTGTAGTAGAGAACATAGGTTGTTATGGTTTTACCCCTAAGATCAATGGACTCGTGTGCTGTCAGTTTGCTCATCGGAGTGACCTCCATATTTGTTTTCTGTGTAGCGCACCCGGAAAACAGTGCAGTAAGGATAAAAAAACATAGACCCATAATAGTCAAAAATGAATTTCGTTTATATCCCATTCTACTCCTGCATAACATTTTGTTACCAATCATTTTAATGCCTCCTCCTGAAAAGTTTCCTACATACTATTACAAGATCTGTGCCAATTTTAATTTAAAGCTTTAACTCATTTAATAACAATGAATAATCACACTCACTCAACTTAGAGGTGAAACAAATAACTGCCATATATGGTAATTTGTTCTAAAATTGCCACATACGGTAAAAAAAAAAGGAATCAATTGGTTTATTATTTTCTATGGAGCTGGCAATGGATGTGGATGAAAACGAATTTTTCAGACAGGCAACCCTCAGAATATGCAGCACGCTGGATATTGAAAAGGCCATGGTTTCCTGTATCCAATACATCAGGAAATACATGCCTGCAGATTCAATGTTCCTTGAGCGTTACGAACCCGGTCTTTGTGCAATGCGCACAATCGCATTCGCAACTGCCTCTGGAGGAAAAAAGCTGAACAAGCTCATCTCCATCCCGCCCGAGGGGCGAGCGGACATCGAAAAATGGGAACCACTCAAGCCACCTGAGGTTATCATAATCGATGACCCGGAAGCGTACCCTGTCAGTAGAAAAATGATCCAGTCACACGGACTAAAAGAGGTGACGGTTATGTTTATAGCTCTCAACATCGGAGGCAAAACACTCGGTACGCTCTCCCTGAATGCGTCGGGAAAAAACAGATTTTCACAGGAGCATGCACGGCTATTCTCGCTTCTGAGAGAACCCTTTACCATTGCCATGTCAAATACACTCAAACACAGGGAAGTGGTTGAACTCAAGGACATGCTGGAAGATGACAACCGCTACCTTCATCAGGAGCTTCACCATATATTCGGAGACCATATCATCGGTAGGACGACAGGACTGGCCGATGTCATGCGGCTGGTCGAGCAGGTGGCCACGCTTGATAGCCCCGTTCTTCTCCATGGTGAAACCGGCGTGGGGAAGGACGTTGTTGCAAACGCAATTCATTACTCTTCGGCCCGCAAAGATGGCCCTTTCATCGCTGTTAACTGTGTTGCCATTCCTGAAACTCTCCTGGACAGTGAGCTGTTCGGTCATGAAAAAGGAGCTTTTACAGGTGCGCAAGCACAAAAGCGTGGCCGTTTTGAACGCGCAGACAGGGGCACTGTTTTTCTGGATGAGATCGGCGAATTAACTCCCGAGGCGCAAGTTCGGATGCTCAGAGTTCTTCAAAACAGGGAAATCGAACGGGTTGGTGGCACCCAGACCATCCCTGTGGACATCAGGATTATAGCCGCGACCAATCGTAATCTGAAAAAGATGGTACAATCGAAACATTTTCGTGAAGATCTCTATTTCCGGCTCAATGTCTTTCCCATACATATACCGCCGCTGCGAGACAGGAAGGAGGATATCCCGGAACTGATGGATTACTTCATCCAGCGAAAATCACGTGAACTAAAGTTAGGTGTTCAGCCCGAACTACAACCCGGTGCAATTGACAGACTTATGTCGTACCGCTGGTCAGGAAATGTCCGGGAGCTCGAGAATGTCATCGAGCGCGAGTTGATTTTACAGAGGAACGGACCATTGGCATTTATGCGGTTCGAGCATGACGGAAATGTTGCCGAAGAGCCAGGTGTTTTCAGAGAACCAGAGGAAACTCTTGAACTCAACGAAGTTTTATCAAAGCATATAGTAAGGGTGTTACAGATGACAGGTGGTAAGATACATGGCCCTGGAGGGGCTGCGGCCCTTCTCGGAGTGAACTCAAGCACTTTGAGGAACAGAATGAATAAATTGGGAATCCCCTACGGTCGCCACACCACAGAAAAACAAGACTGATCCTATACCCCAAGGGATATTTCACCTTTCAATTTCCTCAACAACTCCCTGGATCTCGATTAAAAAAAATCCAAATTTTTTTATAAAAACCCTTGTCCACAGTTATATTTGGGATTATTTTCCCAAATATAAACCATTAAAAAAGAGAGATCGAATATGAAGGAAAATGTGAGAGGTGCGATATCCTCTGCACTGGTCAGGCTACTGAGACCAATGATAAAGATTCTTCTGAGAAACGATATTCCCTATGGTACTTTTGCTGACCTTGCGAAATGGGTGTACGTGGATGTTGCTTTGAGGGAATTCAAAATACCCGGTAGAAAATTATCAGATTCCCGCGTTTCTATTATTACAGGTCTTTCCCGTAAAGAGGTAAAGCGAATGAAGGAGATTTCAGAACCTGACGATCTTGGTGCATCTGGACGGTACAATCGCGCTGCGCGCGTCATCAGCGGATGGCTTAAGGATCCACGTTTTGTCGATGAGCAGGGTAATCCACTGGAACTCCCTTTTGAGGGTGATGAGGTTAGCTTTTCGTCCCTGGTAAAGCATTACAGCGGAGATGTACCTCCTCGGGCGATTAGGGACGAGATGATCAGAGTCGGTGTGGTGAAACAAAAAGATACTACGATACAGCTATTGACCCGAGGGTACATCGTAAAACAAGGGGAGGTGGATAAGCTGGCTATTATGGGTTCGGATGTGAGTGAGCTCATAAATACAATTCATCACAATATCACTGCTGATCCAGCTGAAGCTTTTCTACAGAGAAAGGTTAAATATGACAATATACCTGATGATGTCATCAAAAGGGTAAGAAAGCTGATATTTGAGCAGGGTAAGGAATTCGTCGATTCGATGGACAAACAGATCTCTCAATATGACAGGGATATTAACCCTTCTATGGTCGGTGAGGGGCGGAGAGGAGCTGGCATCGGTATTTTTTACTTTGAAAGGTAAATAACGAGGGCGAGGGGTAAAATTAAAGAATAACCCCGGACTTCTTCGTATAGTCAGCAATGAAACAGAGGAGGTAACACAGTGAGCACAAGAAAACAAAGTTTCAAAATTGGAGGAATAGCCGTTGTTCTGGTTGTGTTGTTAGCTTTTCTATTACAATCCTGTGGAGACAGTGGTTTCGGTGGCGGGATTGGAGGCACGGGCATTGTCGTGCAGGGTATCATGACCAAGGGGAGCGTCAAAGTGGGGAACAAAACCTTTGATGCTTCGGGGGCAGACATTGTTGAAGACGATACTGCTGCAACTGAAAACGAGCTTCAAGACGGGATGAAGGTACATCTGAAAGGCGTGATCTTTGACGATGGTGTCAATGGTGCTGCATTTGCTATCGAAGCTGAAGATGAGGTACAGGGACGCGTGACCCTTCTCGACGCTATGGGAAACCCTCCTTCCTTCAAGATTCTGGGGCAAAATATCTTTACGGATGACCTCACCATTTTTTCGAATTTTCCTGGTCCCGACCCTGATGATATCAACGACATGAAGGATGACCAATTTGTGGAGGTGCATGGACAGCGTGATATAAATAAAAACATCCGTGCTACGAGAGTCGAATTGCTCGCAGATGTTGGAGAACCGGATCCCGAAGAGTCAGAACTAAAAGGTACTGTGAGCGGGCTGTCGGGTCTAACTTTTTTCATCTTCGGCCTGGAGATTGATTTTTCAGGTGCCGTTATCGAGCCATTCGGCGCAACTATCAACAACGGTGACTTGGTTGAGGTGGAGGGAGATTTTAATGGTGCCATACTGATTGCAAGCAAGGTTGAACGTGAAGATTTGGAAGATCAGGAATTTGAACCCGATGAAGGAGATGAAATTGAAATCGAGGGCTTCGTATCAGAATTCACGGGCCATCCTGGTGACTTCAAAGTAGACGGACGTCATGTTCGCACCACATTGTCAACCGAGTTCGAAAACGGATCAGATGAAGATCTCAGAAACGGCGTGGAAGTGGCGGCTGAGGGAAAGTGGTCGGACGGAATCCTACTTGTCTCGGAGATAGATTTTAAACGTATACGCGTTGAGATCAATGCAGAGGCAACGACAGCGTCTTCAACTGGCGTGACGGTACTTGGACTCAACGTCCAGATCAACGATCTCACCGAAATAGACCCGGGAATCCTGCCTCTATCAGCCGGAACATTCTACGAAATCGAGGGATTCCAGGATAAAAGCGGTAACATAATCGCAGAAGAAATAGAGGATGGCGACAACAGTAGAAACTCCCTGCGGGCAATAGTAGTGAGCAAGGATGATGTAGCTGAGACACTGACGATGCTTGTAACGCCGTGGAGTATCTTGGTCGATTTAAGTACAGTTTCAGAATTTGAAGACGACAATGAAAACCTGCTGGCAGGAGTGGATGCTTTTTTAGATCTGGTCATCCCTGAAAAAACAATAATCGAGGTCAGGGATGATGATTTAGACACAAATTGGGACAGTGCTAAATTGGAAGATTAATAGATAATACACGATTCACTGTCTAGAGAAAAAAAAGGGCCCGCTCATCGGGCCCTTTTTTTAGTGCTCTTTCGGTTTCTCATGCTATAATGACCCTGAGATGAAAAGTGTACACTATATCGTCGGAGTGATTATACCCATGCTACTATTGTTTACAGCCTTCAACCCGATTATAGATTCTTCGGGTCTCGTACTCCTCCTGCCCGATAATATACAAGGCTGGAATATTGCCGAAAATGATCGCACCTACAATCCTGAAACCTTATACGATTATATCGATGGCGGCGCAGAGCTCTATATTTCCTATGGATTCAACGAGGTTTTGAGCCGACGTTATACAAAAGATGAGCAGCCCGATATCGTTGTAGATATCTTTGATATGGGAAATTCTTACAACGCATTCGGTACTTTTTCCCACTCGAGAGAAACACTGGACAGGACCTTTGGTCAGGGTTCTGAATATGCCCAAGGGCAGCTCCTCTTCTGGAAGGACCGCTACTTTGTCTCTATCCTCACATTTCCGGAAACCGCTGAATCTAAAGAAGCCATTTTTCAACTTGCCAGAAAAATTGAAGGGGCAATTCCAGGTGAAGGTCCGTTGCCCCAAATTCTGGACCTTCTGCCGCAAAAGTCTCTTGTGCCAGAAAGTATCCGCTACTTTCATCACTACATATGGCTCAATTCATACTACTATGTCGCGGATCAAAATATTCTCCACATAGATGAAAAAACAGATGCTCTTCTTGCAAAATACGGAGAGCAAAAAAAACGCTCCCTTTTACTCATCGTTAAATATCAAAATGATGAGGACGCCACTACGGCGCTCAATAACTTCGTACAGTATTATATGCCGGAGCACTCTGGAGCATTCGTTGTACAGATTGAAGATGGCACTTGGACAGCCTGTCAAAAAATCGCAAATTTTCTCCTGGTTGTTTTCAACGGGCCTGGCAAGGAAGAAGCCCTACAACTAATCGAGGAAGTTCAGGGGCGAATTCTTGACTTGGGCAATAAAGGCTAAATTGTGAGCTTCTGAAGAGGTAACAATGACGGACAGAGTCCTCACAAGAAGAGAGTTTCTGAAGAGGTCTACCACCACTGCCATAGCAGGTGCGCTCTATTTGAACTCTCCGGTGGTGATTTTCCCTCAATCTGAAAAAAAGGCAAAGGTGGTACTCATCAGAAACAGGGATGTGCTGGACAATCTCAACAGGTCCAATGAAAGGATCGTTCAGCAGATGATCGATGAAGCGGTAGCAGCCCTGTTGAATGAAGATGAACCTATAAAAGCCTGGAAAAAGCTCATCAGCCCAGCTGATACTGTGGGTATAAAGTCAAATGTTTGGCACTTTCTACCTACCCCTCCTACACTTGAAATTGCCATTAAAAAAAGGATCGTCGATGCAGGTGTTCCTGAGAAAAACATCGGAATAAATGATCGTGGCATTCTTCGGGATCCACTCTTTGTCAATGCGACAGCATTAATTAATGTCAGGCCCCTGCGTACCCATTACTGGTCAGGCGTTGGAAGTCTGCTGAAAAACTACATTATGTTTACGGAAAGACCGAGCAAATATCACCCGGACTCCTGTTCGGATCTGGCAACACTCTGGAAAAAACCACTCGTAAAAGGGAAAACACGCCTCAACATACTGGTCCTTTTTACTCCCCTCTTTCATGGAATTGGTCCACACCACTTCAACCCGCGATACACGTGGGCCTATAAAGGTCTACTGGTTGGAATTGATCCGGTTGCAGTGGACGCCACAGGAGTACGCATACTCCTGGCAAAGCGCAGGGAGTTCTTTGGTGAAACCCGCCCGCTAAATCCCCCTCCCAAACATATTTTCCTGGCCGATACCAGACATCATCTGGGTACCGCCGACCCCGAAAAAATCGATCTGATCCAGATCGGCTGGAAAGAAGGAATTCTGATTTAAACATGCTGGTTACCTGTTTGCAGAAAGCTAACATTGGATGAAAGGAAGACTCTCATGTTACGAAAAGCCTCTTATGTTACCTTTATTGGTCTGATTATCGCATTGGCCGGGTACTTGACTCTTGCCAGACGACTTCCAGTGGGTCCTGTTGTATTCGTAATCGGTTTTGTACCGATTGTTGCGCTGATCCTGGCAAAGCGACATGTAAAGCGGGCAATTCCCGATCTAATCTTTGGTGCAATCGACACCGGATTGCTGACCATTCCCGCCCTTGTTGGCGGCTCATTTTATGGTGTTGCCGGCGCTATAACCGGTGGAATAATCGGGGATGCGCTCACCGACGGAATAGCCGGTTTTTTCGAGGGTTCCATCTCAACCTGGCTGAGAGATAGGGGGATAGACGAATCGAGAGAACCAATAACGACGAGCCTGGGAAAGATGGCAGGGTGTCTTTACGGAAGCGGATTTGTGCTTTCGATATTTCTACTTTTTGGTGTCCGGCCAATCTTCGCGTAAGAATCATATCACAGATACTGAGGAAGCAAGGACTTTGTTATTCCCCTCGGCCATGCCTTTACACCTCTGTACGCTTCCGCATATTCAACACCTGCCTGATATCCTCTGAAGCGGGCTTGGGTTTCCACCATATCCACATAGTCGATACGTGAAAACTCCTTTAGCCATGTATACTGTGATTTATGGGCTTTCAATGCTTTCTTCTTTATTTCCATTACATCAGTGATATCAACGTACTCCTCAGGATCAAAACCGATACCAGTAATGGTATCCATAAAGTACAAATATGGATTTTTCTCAGTAGGGGGATATTCGGTCGGGATATTTTTAATGGTCAAATGTATCCCAACATCATTTGTAATTTTCGAAACCGTATTGTGATCACAGTTATAGTAATCCTGGTAATGTGTAAAAACCACATCTGCTTTGGCTTTTCTCAGCGCATTTAAAAATGCTATTCTCGTCTCTTTTTGATCAAATAGAAATTCATCCGGATATCCGAGCCAGATGAGTTCGGCTCCTACAATCCGTGCACCCTCCTTTGCCTCCTCATACCGTATCTTCGCGATCTCTTTTTTTGACAGACTAGGGGAACCCACCTCGCCATTTGTCGCAATGATATAGGTGACCTTGTGTCCCATCTCAATATACTTCACCATTGTTCCGGCACAGAGTATCTCTATGTCATCGGGATGGGCACTCACACAGGCTATATTCATGTAATTCTTCCTTTTTTGAGTTCCCTGTAATAATCCATCATTGGACCGGTTATTTTTTCATACATAATCCTGAATTGAATAATGGATACAAGATCTTCAAGATAATTTTCAAAGCGTCGAAACAGAATATCCATAAGATCCATGAAATCCAATACCCATTTTCTCATTACATTGTTTTTCCATACTCTGATACCATAACTCTTTATAGCTACCATTGCATCTATAAGGCAATCTACCAGTACAATAACAGTGTCTATCAGCAGTAAAAAGAAATTCGTAAACATGTTTCCGTATTCCCTCTTTAAAAGCCGTCAACAACTCTTTTCGGGATAAGATCGCTTAATCGAATCGATGAAAATGAAAATCTTTCTGAATTCCGTATAGTATCCCACTCTGATTGATAGAGCTGCGTCGCAATCTTGGGAAAACTCCTCATTTCATTGTTAATGCTTCTTTTTGAACCAATGTTTATAGCCAGATGAAGTATGGGATGGGAAGAATTATAGGGGAGCCTTTTCATTGTAGCAGAAATTTTGGTAAACTCCTCCACTGCCCACAATCTTCCCACCTGGAGCTCAAGGGGCGTCATATTCTTGGGTCTAAATACAACAGTGTTGTGGTCATAGTATTTCCAGTTATCCGTAATGATTCTCCCTTCATGCTTGAGCTTTTGATAGGTTTTAGTACCAGGATATGGTGTTAAAATATTGAGCGAAGCCGAACTAATCTTGTTTTTGCTCAGAAAGTCAAGAGTTTCGGGGAATATATCCTTCGTATCATCATCAAAACCAAAAATCATTGAGGCGTGAAAGTGTATGCCAAAACTTTTCACCCGTTTTATTGCTTCCTTTACCTGTTCGATATCTTTTATCGTTTTTCTCATGGTACTGAGCTGTGATTTCGAGACGCTTTCCAGTCCAAAAAACAGGCCAATGCAGCCGCTCTCAGCAGCCAGCTTCATCAATTCGGCTTCTCTCACAAAGGAAATTGAAGCCTGTCCGCCCCATCTTATATTCAGGGGTTTTATTGCTCTAAATAGGGATTTCGCATATTTTGGATCACCGATTATGTTATCATCGAGAAACAAAAACGTTTTTCCACCTGAGTCAATGATATCCTGAACAACATTCTCTATCGGTATATGGCGTACCTTTCTTCCGAAAATATCATGCACACAGCAAAAGTCACAACTATAGGGACACCCACGTGTCGTCATTACCGGAACAACATCAAAAAGTCGCTTTTTGACACCCTTTCTATGCTTGATGAAAACATACTGATCAAGGGCGGGATAAGGTTTATGGTATCTCCTCCTTAATCTGCCCTCTTGAAAATCCTCGAGCAGCTGTTTCCATACTCCTTCAGCTTCTCCTATAACCACCGAATCGGCGTGAAGAAGAGCCTCTTCCGGCAGAATCGTCGGATGCACACCTCCCATGACAACCATTTTTCCCCTTTTCTTAAACTCATCCGCCAGATAATAGGCACGGGGGGCATTGGAAGTCATACAGCTCAAGCCCACCAGGTCACATTCAGCATCAAGGTCAATAGCTTCAATCTCCTCCTCAACCGTTGTTACCTGATGCTCTTCTGGTGTCAGCCCCTCTATTAGATTTAAGGCTAATTGGGGCATCATAATACCCTTGGGTTTCTTTATATGAGGATTCTTAACCGGTGATATCAATAGAATTTTCATATCATCTCCCGATGAAATGTATCAACAAACAGCCCTCCCCTTTAATGCTCGGCTAATATCTCGCTATTGCTCTAAATGGATTCGGGATTGCATAGGTTTGTAATTTCTCCGAAAAATTTTAGTGGTGTGTTTGAGTATGTTTGTCGCTGAAAGGATTTTCTCTAAAATTATAAAATAATTGAAGGGCATTAGTAGACGTCCCAGAATTGCAATTTCCCTACATTCTAATACACGTATGAAATACAATCAAGGACTGATTCTGTATCTCATTATCACGGTGTATATCTTATTAATATGAAAGGTAATGCGATATTTTTAAAGCCCCGAAAACTCGGGGCTTTTCAATGCTGATTTAAAGAGCCTTTACATTTGAAGCCTGCAAACCTTTAGGACCTTCCTTTATTTCAAAGGAAACCTCTTGATTTTCAGCCAATGTTTTGAAGCCATCAGACTGAATCTCTGAAAAGTGAACAAAAACATCGTCGCCGTCATCTCTGCTAATGAACCCAAAACCTTTACGCTCATTAAACCATTTTACTCTTCCTACTGGCATTTAAACTTGATCCTCCAAACTTAAAATTTTATCTTTTAAAAGACGTAAAAAACTATACTTTTTTAGATTAATTGTCAAGTACAATTAATAGAAACTAATTAATTATCGGTAAATTCCTATCCAAACTTACGCAAATGTATAATAAAATAACATTCCACAAATATAGAGGAGAGTTTGATGGAAGTATTCGGTCCAGTAGGATGTTCAACAAACTGCTACCACGGCTTTGATCTCGATACCGCATTGAGAGGAATCGCGCATGCAGGCATCAGATATGTGGAGTTGACGTCAGTTAAGGGTTACACGGAGCACGTTTCACCTGAACTGATGACTGGGAAGGATACAGAAGTGCTTCTGAAGAAACTGCAATCCTATATGCTGACACCCATGAGTATGAGCGGTCATTCAAATCTTGCCAGCAGTGAGGGTGTTGAACTCTTTAAAAAACGAATTGATTTTGCAAAAGCTATTGGCATTGATATTGTGAACACCGGTCCCGGCGAGGTCGAAACAGCTGCTGGGCGGAAAGATTTTTTTAAGAATATTGCTGAGATAGCCCAATATGCAGCCGAATCCGAAGTGACTGTGGCACTCGAAACCCATGGTGAGTTGATGGGTTCGGGTGCGGCCTGCGCGGAAATAATACGAAAAATTCACTCACCCTGGATTCGGTTGAACTATGATACCGGAAATGTGATATTTTATGGAGGGGCAAATCCCGAAGAGGATATAAAAGCTGCTCTCCCTTATCTTGCTCACATACATCTCAAGGATAAAAGGGGCGGTAAAAAGGTATGGGATTTTCCACCACTCGGTATGGGTGAGGTGAACTTTCAAGGCCTTTTCGAAACTCTGTTTAAAGCTCAATATTCGGGGCCGATAAGTATCGAAATAGAGGTTCTGGGTAAGGATACAATACCCTCCTGGCTTGTTTCCGATGAAAAAGGGGAGATCATTTCGGAAGCAAAAAAAGACTACGGCCCCGAAATCGTCGACAAAGCTTTGGTAAAATCAATCGCATATCTAAAAACACTATGACCAGAATTTCATCTCTCGAGATTATGTATATGCTGCTTAAATTAAAAACATGAAGTGTGGAATGCGGCAGGACAAGACATTATAATTTTTCAGGAGCACAGAGATTTTCCGCATTTTCTGCAGTTCTTCCACAGCCCTGACATATATACTGGGCATTAACAACGAGCTTTTTGTACTCTTCGCGGTTGCTCAAATGATAGCCTTCACTCTGTAAATAGCAAAGATGCTTGTTGTGTCCAGGATGTGGTATTTTTTCTTCAGACATTACAATTCCTTCTATTCGCTCAATTAATATCATTACAATAATGAATTTTTTAAGTGTGTCAATGGGGATAAATTTACTTCGAAAGCAAAAGTACGATGCTCATAGATTTCAAACTGTATCAAAGCCATAATCCTCTTGCAATGCAGATGGTGTGGATGTACCATGAGGTTAGGGCTGTTATACCCTCGTTAATCTGTCGTCGATAAGGAGTATGAGGATGAATTCCGATAAAATTACTGCCACGACCTCACCCGCAGTTGAATCGCTGGTAAAAGCACTCAGCAAACGTGCCAGAAGAGATATATCCCGGGAAGCCAGCACCATACTGGCATCAGATCATTCGGATCAACAAAGTGTTAAAAAGTTATTTGAAGATGCGAATAAGAGGCTGCAGTCGACCTGGAGGATCGGCATATTCATGACCATCACACTCTTCGTCATCTTTATAGGAATGCTCATCATCGCGGTGGTTACCGGACTCCTTACCGGCCAATCGACCTATATCATTGTATTTGGGGGGGTCAGTGCAGCTTCTATACTAACAGCTTTAATCTGGAAACCGTACGATAAAGCTTTTCAGGCATTGACTACCACCCAGCGTTTGGATATGATACTCATTGGTTTGGAGCATGAGTGGAATGCCTGTTCAAAGCTGGAAAAACCAGAAGAGCAGATGACCTGTATACGGGAAGCGAACAAGTCTGCTTTGGAAGAAATAGCGAAAGTATCTGTATAGCGAGATAGACGAGTATCCCGTCAACTATTTCTTTCTTTTTTCATACTTCGCCCGGCTGACAAGATACTGAATGAGGGGTTTCAAATCGTCGCTTACCTCTGATTTACTCATGAAAATGGTTCGTGAACGTCCCGTCATTTCAACGGTAATGAATATTTGCTCTTCATCAGGCATGCCCTGTTGCCTAGGTTCTGGAAGATTAAAAAATTTCGATCGATCCACCAATGATCGTAAGACTTTTGCTTCCCCCATGGGGATTTTATCCATATCAATCGCGATGGACTTGACCAGGCCTGCAAAACCACCACTCTGTCGAAATTCAATCTTCATTTTATAAAACCTTCACCCGTTTCCATGCATTTCTCACAGCCCGCTCTTCCTTGCTACCCTGACCGAATTCTTCCCGAGCTACCAGAATCGTTGCATTGGCGGCCCTTACGAAATTTGCATCCTGGGCAAGCTTTTCACACAGGGTGCGATACCAAATTAACCCCGTTTTTTCCCAGGCTTTCCCACCGATCTCCACTGATGCAAGGTAGAACGCATGATTTGGAATTCCCGAATTGATATGAACCCCGCCATTGTCTTCCCAGGGCGAAAGCTCATGATAATCATCCATCGTTGCGGGCTGCGGATCATCCCCAATTATTGGATGATCCCGGTAGGCCGTGCCCGGTGCCTTCATGGAACGCAGGGCATAATTCTCTCCAATTAACACATCCGTACCAATCAACCAGTCTGCATCTTTTACTTCCAGTCCCAATTTTCGCTGCTTTGCCAGTGTCCCGAACACATCTGAGAACGATTCGTTCAGCGCACCACTCTGATACCAGTAGCGCAACCCTGCTTCATATTGTATGACCCCATGGGTCAACTCATGAGCGATAATGTCCAGGTCGATGGTAAATCGTGTAAAAAGCTCTCCGTCACCATCGCCATAAACCATCTGTTCACCATTCCAGAAGGCGTTGTTGTGCTCCTCTCCATAGTGCACCGTTTGGTCAATAATCATCCCACGATCATCTATAGAGCACCGTCCATACTCATCATGATAGAGGTTCCACGCTTCAGCGGCTCCATCGTATGCCTCGTCGACTGTTTCATCTCCGGATGCTCTATCACCTTCGCCTCGAACGAGAAGTCCAGGCAGATTTTCACTTCCCTGTGCGTCATATACCCGACGTGTTAGTCGACACGTGTGGGCATCCACTCCCGGAGTCAACCTTTCACGGTCGGTACGCGGCTGTTCCTGTATCAATGAACGCTGCATTCGAAGATGATTGGACTGCTTGATTGTCTTGAGCGCAGCAGACCTCATCCTGTCGGAACCCTTTTCCACCACTCTTTCGAGCATGTAGGGTGGAATGATGCAGAGTATCGGATGACGCTCCTCCATTGGCATTGCCTCCTCAGTATGCACGGCTAAAAACGAATATGCGTTCTATAAAGCAGCACGTAAGGCTACTGCTCCATCTGAATGGTCGCAACCACCTGCCCGTGATCCGATTGCCAGTTGGGAATTTCTTCTGAAGCCAAGGTTTCATCGATAAGATGATCGTTGAGAACCATAACGTTCTCAACAGACCCTATGTGCTCCGGATTGGGTTGGACAAACTCTTCGCTCACAAAAACATGATCGAGGCTTTCATAGTTACCGTTGAAAATGTGCGTATAGTACACATCACGGTAGCTCCGACGGGCATGGATATCCTTTACATTGTAGAGCATGACATCCCAGATCTCCTTCTTTCTCTCTTGCGGTAGATACCGCCATGGTGGAGAACCTGCAATAATGTCGCTCGTGACCGCATGAACCGCATCGTTGACATCCCCGAGCAAAATCACGGGAGTCGTTGTATCCCTGATTTTGTCCACAAGTATACAGCGAAGGGCCAGAGACTCTGCTGCTCGTAGGACAAGTGCTTTTGCCTTACCGCTGGCACGTACCTTTGGATCGTTCAGATCAGCGCCTTCTGCAAATAGCGGACGTTTCGACTTTAAGTGCACAACGAACACTGTAAACGCAATGTCGTCTGAAATTCTAAGAACTGCCCAGATAACCGGTTTAGTAAACCTATCGATGGGAACCACAGCATCTTCGTACTCAAGCCGTGCCTCATCAGGAAATAGAACGATGCTTCCCTGCTCAGCCACTGGATATCGTGAGACCAACCCATTCAGCGGCCCCGGGCTGCCACCCTGCTCTTTACCCATGATAACTTCTGAATTATCGTATATACCGCTTGCGGTGATGGCGTCTTTTAACGCTTCTTCATGGAACACCTCTTGAAATCCCACTATATCGGCATCCATTCGCCGGAGCTGTTCCGCGATCCAGGCTACTTTTCTATCATAATCCTTCTGTGAATATTGTCTGTTCGAGTAGTACACCACTTCAGGTAACACCAGGTTGTAGGTGTTGAAAGTAGCTACCTTAATACTGAACCGTCCCACGTCCTATTTCCCTCTATCCTGTTTCCCTTAATAGATATTAAGGTACCTCCTCTCATTCTGAATAGCAACAACATTGAAGAACCGGCATCATTTCAATGTCCTGTGCCTGAGAAATATCTTTACGATTTCGTTGAACAGAATCGGCATGATTGCAAGTAGGGCAACGAACAGCCAGTCTCTTGTATACAGGGAGAGAACCTTGAACACTGAAGCGAACGGGGGTACACCAATCACACTGACCTGCAGTGCGATACCGACTACCAAGGCTCCGATGAGAAAAAGATTGCTGAAGGGACCTATACTAAATAGAGATTTTGTTTGATGCCTCATGTTAAAGGCATGGAAGAGCTGCGTGAGGCTCAACACCGCAAATGCGAGGGTTCGAGCATGTATGAGTGAATTGGGATAGAATCGAAGGCCAAAGCGGAAGGCGAAAATTGTAATGAGTCCAATCAATAGACCATTACAGATCACATTCACGGTTCCACCCCTGGAAAAGATGCTTTCGTCCGGATCACGGGGCTTCTCATCGAGTACGTTGGGATCGCCGGGATCCATTCCCAGTGCGAGTGCAGGAAGGGTATCGGTTATGAGGTTGACCCATAGTATGTGAATCGGAATAAGCGGTGTTGGCCATCCGAAAAGTATTGAAAAGAATATGGCTATGATCTCCCCGGCGTTACATGAGAGAAGGAATAGAACTGCTTTCCTAATGTTGTTGTAGATGTTTCTGCCCTCTTCAATGGCAGCGACGATAGTCGTGTAATTGTCATCAGTGAGAACCATATCCGACGCACCCTTTGCAACATCGGTACCTGTGATACCCATAGCCACACCGATGTCAGCTGCCTTGAGAGATGGTGCGTCATTTACCCCATCACCGGTCATGGAAACGATGTTTCCCATCGCTTTCAATGCTCTCACAATCCGAACCTTGTGTTGAGGTGTAACGCGTGCATATACACGGAGCGTGTGAGAACGTCTTGTCAGCTCATCATCTGACAGTGCATCGAGTTCGGTTGCAGAGATCGCCTCTGACGGGTCACCGGCAATATCAAGAGCCCGCGCTATGGCAAAGGCAGTATTTTTATGATCCCCTGTGATCATTACCGTCTGTATGCCTGATTTCCTGCATCGTTCAATCGAGTCTTTTACCTCGAGCCGCGGGGGATCGATCATCCCGACAAACCCTGCGAAGCTGAGATCCTCCTCCATTCCGTCGATTCCAGGTATTTTGTCGGTTATCTTAAAAGCCCCGGCCAGTATACGGAGTGCTTCCCGTGCAAGCTCGTTCGCCCTATCGAGGAGCTCTTTCTTTATCTCCTCCGTAAGTGGGATCGCTCCATGACTTGTTTGTACTTTGGTACACTTATCAAGAATCTGATCCAGCGCGCCCTTTGTCAAAACCATATACTGTCCGTTGTACTCATGCACGGTGCTCATAAGCTTTCGCACAGAATCAAAGGGTTTCTCGGCTCTACGTGGGTGGGTGCTCTCAAGCTCTTCCTTGGATAAACCCTTTCGGTATCCAGCCTCGACAAGTGCGACCTCAGTTGGATCGCCAGTCTTGGAAGCGGTTGTGAGGGTTGCATCGTTACACAAGACGATGCTGTGTAGAAGCATCCGGTGTGACTCGTTTGCTCTATCGAGCTTTTCTATATCCCCGAACATATTGTCTGCAAAGAAACGGGTGACGGTCATTTTATTCAATGTAAGCGTCCCCGTTTTGTCGGAGCAGATGATATTAACCGAACCAAGTGTCTCGACTGCGGGTAGTGAACGTATGATCGCATTTCTTCGCACCATCCTCTGAACGCCCACAGCGAGCACAATGGTGACAATGGCCGGAAGTCCTTCGGGTATGGCTGCAACGGCAAGACTGATTGCCGTCATCAGGAGTTCGATCAGGTGTGATTTCTCTATCATCCCTGAAACGAAAAGAGGTCTCAGAAGCGAGATTAAAAAAAGGCAGGCGCAGAGCCCGAGAATTATACCCCCGAGACGTTTTCCCAAATGATCGAGCTTCTTCTGCAGCGGGGTCAGTTCTTTTCTGTCCTCCTCAAGCATCGTGGCGATTTTTCCAATTTCTGTGCCCATACCGGTGGCTACCGCAATACCGATGCCTCTCCCGAAGGTGGCAATCGTTGACATAAACGCCATATTCCTTCGGTCACCGAGCGGAGTGTCCTCCCCTCTGTTCACCGTCTCTGCTTCCTTTTCAACCGGCACCGATTCTCCGGTCAATGCAGACTCATCGATTTTCAAATTGACCGATTCTATAAGCCTGATGTCGCAGGGAATTATTCTTCCCGCATCGATTACAACAATATCACCAGGTACGACTTCCTCAGCAGCTACTTCCATCTGTACCCCTCCGCGCACGAGCAGCGCTCTGGGCGTTGCGAGCCTTCGGAGGGCCTCCAGTGCTTTTTCAGCTTTTGCCTCCTGAATCACGCCGATAAGAGCATTGAGCATGATGACACACACAATAACGATGGTATCGGTGGCCTCACCAAGCAGCGCAGAAATCACTGCCGCAAAGAGTAAGATAAATATGAGAATATTATTCAACTGCGCGAAGAAGAGTCGAACGAGGGGCTTTTTTTTCCTCCCTGCGATCCTGTTCAAACCGTAACGCTCAATCCGGTTTCGTGCTTCTGATTGTGTAAGCCCCTTGACGGTGTTGCTGGCAAGCATCTCAACAACCGCATCAGGATTTTTGGTATGCCACATCGACCGCTCCGTCTATATTATAAGCCCGCCCCAGGACGAAATAAAAAATTGTTTACAGCAATACATTCCAATTTTAGTATAATATAACGCACCTGTTAAAGACGCTACTACAACTGACCGTGTGCAGGTAATAATGGTGTAACATATTATGAGGAGCGTAAAGTGAAAAGGGATACGGTAATAAAAATAGTACGCGACGAGTGGCTGGTAATTCACCTCAATCTATCAGCAGAAGCACGCACTCTGAAGCGGCAGCAGTGGCTTGTTGTGTTTTACTGCTCGCTGCTCTTTGCGGGCATTGTCGGTTTTATGCACATTCAAGGTATAAAAAATCTTGGTGTTGGAGAGCAGTGGATCCTGCGCGTCCTTTCAATGTCGGTGCTCGCTGCCGGCGTGTTCCTCCTCTCCCTGTTGCAGTGGAATCTTCGAAACTTCAGAAAGCAAATTAGCAATATCGAGAATCGTTTTCTCGTCAGAAGGAGGTATGCAGCACGACTGAACGGCTGGGAGAGGATGCTGCGGTGGGGCTCACCAAAATTCCTCTTTCAATTTCCCTACTACATTCTGTTCATTCTTGCTGTGCTTACAGGCTTCGGGTTCGTGCATTGGTACCTTAGAAGCGCTTTTCTCTTAACGATGTACATCCGGTTCATACCGCAGTAAATAAAAGAATTGCATAGGCCCATGAAAATTGAGGGTTTCGAAAATAATTCAATGATATTCCAAATTAAAACCAAGGGGGGAGCGTAGATGAGGACTGAGCAATGGAAGCGGGAGGCGACATATATAGTGGGTGTTTTAAAAAGGGCACCGGCATTTGACCGGGAGTATCGTATTGGGCTCGATGAGTTCAAGATGAGGCAAAAAAAGGTGTTGGATGGATTACGGGAACAGGGATTGTCCTGCGGTGTGGTGTTGTCGAACGAGCACTATAATGGCGATGTTCCCTATCTTGGGGGAAATACAAATATAACCGTTGAATCTGTGGCGGGAATCATCGGGCAGAATGGTTTTCATATACTTGCCGGACTCGAGGGTGGTTACGTTGCAGAACAGCTTGCAGCACGTTCGGGTTCAAGGGTTCACAAGATACAGATGCTGCAGCTCGCTGATGAGGATTACCCCAT
>CAYFYU010000007.1:27986-46553 GCA_964347455.1 uncultured Spirochaetota bacterium
TTGAGGCCGAAAGGTTTGAGGATGTGGTGGAAGAAGCCTGCGGTGGCAAACCGGATGCAATCGGATTGCTGACTCCACGGGCAATATTTCCAGTAAGCCTCTTTGAATTCCTTTCAGAGTATCTGGGGAACAGTAACAAAATCGTTGATGCCCAGGAAGTGTACTACAGGACAAAGTATGAAAAATCAGATTCTGAGATGAAACTCATTGAAGAGGCGTGTCTGATTGCTGATACTCTTATAGAGGGTATGGTTGGAGTTGTGAAACCCGGAATGTATGACACGCAGGTTGCAGGATGGGGATACGAGATGGCCTATGAACTCGGTGTTGACGAGCTGAGCTTTGACATCATCGTTACTGTCGGGGAGGCAAATCGTTCACTGATATCGAAAGCCCTGAATTACAGAATTAAAGAAGGAGACATTGTATCCATCGGGGTAGCCCCAAGAAGGGATGGGCTCACCGGTTGCAATAGGGTTTCAGTTGTGGCAGTTGATAATCCTACAAAAATTTCCCCTGAGCAGAAATTCTGGATAGATTTCGTTGAGGAGGCTTACCAGGTCGGTCTTGATGCGTATATTGATGTGGCAAGAAAGAATTCGCCGGCAAAATTGGTTGAACAGGCAATCGTAAACTATTATAAACAGAGGGAAAAAGAGGTAAACAAAAAGTATGGAATTGAGGTTGACCTTGCAAGACAGAAACCATACACGGGAGTGCACAATGCAGGGTATACAGAGGCTTATGAGTTCTACGGTGCGATTACACTGGGTTCTGAAAATCCCCTCGGAAATCAAATCGTAAATATGCTTGATATTGCTGTACGGGGTATCGGCAACAACTGGGACGAGGTAAAGATACCAGGACTCGATTATGTGGTAGTCGAAAAAACTCTCGGTAAGTATGGAAAGGACGTCCGGGTCTTGAACAAGCTGCCGGTAAATGTACAGCGTATGGTTGGAAAAGCTTAAATCGGTTTCAACATCAATCTACTGTCATAGGTTTGCTTATTTTTTATCGAATAATATTTTAAGGCACATACGTATACAGTCATTGATCACCCTCATGCTCAGCGAACTGCTTGAAGACCGGTAGGTTATGGGGATTTCCGAAATTGTATAGTTGTTTCGAGAAATATAGTGTGCCGATTCCAACATGATGTCGAAAGATCTGCTCTCTATGTTTTTCGATAAAAGAAGTTTCATCGCCCTCCTGGAGTAGCGCCTGAATCCCGAAGTAATATCCCGGTGATATGTACCAATAATACTTCTTGGGAAATCGAGGCAGATGTTGTATATGATATTTCCGACTGCGCTGAGAAATCTGCGGTAAATGGAGGTCCCCAATTTCTCTTTTCGGTAACCAATGATGAGATCAGCTCCATTATGGTTCATGAACAGAGGAATTTCATCGGGGTCGTGGCTCATTCCTGCATCCATCGTTATGGCGTAAAAGTAGCCCTGCTCAACAGCATATCTCATACCATCACGCAAACACTGCGGAATGTGTGTGTTTTTCCTGTGGTGTATGACATGAATGCCCTCAATTGATTGTAGAATTTCCGGGGTAGAATCGCTGCTGCCATCATCGATTACACAAACATCCGCATATTTCTTTGCTCCATACACGACCTCCCTGATCGACTCCTCTTCATTATAAACCGGTATGAGCGTTAAATAGTTACCATTTCTTCCCATTTTGCCCTACTCTCCTCCAAAATATTTTCAGCAATTTCCACGTCTTCGGCTGTATTAACATTTACGTATCGCGATCCTATCGAATAGAGTTTCACAGTATTTCCGTCATCAATGGCGCACTGAATCAGGTCGGGAAGCTCTTTTTCGTGTCTCACCGGATTGACCGGTGTGCTGGATATGTAATCCAGTATCTCATTTTTAAAGACACAGTTACCTGTTCCCATAAAACTGTTGATAGGATTTCTTGGTTTCTCAATTAACCTGTATATTCTTTTGTCAAATGGATCGTACATTACTGCATAGGTTTTTTTTATCTCTTCCATATCCTCTACCTGCGCAACACCGCAAACCCCAAAAAGATCTTCATCCTTGAAAACCCTAATCATCTCATAGGGATGTGGATCGCACACAATCTCATCAGCTAGAAAGAGCATAAAATCATCGCCCTCGAGCGAAACCCTTGTTCTTTCAATAGCATCCACGAGACCTTTGAGCTCTCGCTGTAACACATAGTTTATTCTGATATTCTCATACCAAATGCCAAATCTGTTGATGATTGATTCTGCTTCGTATCCTACAACGATGATGATCTCTTCAACTCCACTCAAAACTGCAGACTCGAGGCTGTACTGAATCAGGTGTTTCCCCTTAAATGTACGCAAACATTTATTGAGAGGTTCTCCCAGATCTCCCAATCTTGATCCTCTACCGGCAGCTAATATTAAGGCTTTCATGGCATACTCCTGTAAAAATATCCTTTTCTTTGTTAACCCAATCGATCAGTCTCCTAATTCCCTCCTCTGGTGGAACCATTGGCCTCCAATGCAATTCTCTCTCAGCTTTCGTCGTATCGCATACGAAATACAAGAGGTCACCGCTTCTTTTTTTCCCATATTCCACATCAATACTTTTTCCGGTAATTCTACGGATCTGTTCAATACATTCCAGAAGAGATATCGAGTAATCTGGTCCGCCTCCAATGTTGTATATACCCGGCTTTCCATGCATATAGAATGCATGAAAAGCACGAGCAGCGTCGGATGCGTAGAGAATATCCCTCACCTGTTTCCCTGTACCGAATATCCTCACCGGTCGGTCGAGCAATGCTCGTATGGAAAAATTTGCAACCCACCCATGATCCTCTCCCCCAAACTGGCGTGGACCGTAGAGGCCTGTTAAACGAAAACTTCCTAGTCGCAACCCATAGGAATGGCTGAAGGTTTCGATGTACAGCTCAGCTGCCCTTTTGGAAGCGTGAAGGGGCGTCAAACGTCCCTCGACCACGGGGTGAGACTCATCGATTGTGGAAGGTTTGCGAACATATCTCGTCGATTCTTCCAACAATTCATCGTTTATACCATTTCCGTATATGTGTATGGTTCCGCAGGATACCATGGGTATCCCCAACTCCTTGGCCACTCTGAGCACGTTGAGGGTTCCAAAGACATTTGTTGAGTAATCCAAAAATGGGTCTTCCAGGCTTATTGTCATTGCAGGCTGGGCTGCTGTGTGGACAATGAAATCGACTCCGATACAGTAATCCATCAAAGTATCAAAATCCCTGATATCTGCCTTCACAACGAATACACCGAGTTTATCTAAATAATCACAGTTATATTCTCTTGCTCTTTCAACCGAGTAACCTGTCCTTTTCAGTTCGTACTTGGTCAGATTATCGTAGGCAACAACGATATCGCCTCTTCTGGCGTAAAATGTACAAACATGCGAACCTAAAAATCCGCATCCTCCTGTAATCAGACCTTTAATCTGATATCTCCTCTATATGGGAACTATTCTATAAATCACGATCCTTTCCTCTTCGAACAGGACGATTTCTTGGAATTTCAGTGCCGGAAAGGTGTCGACAAAACTCTTGACTGAGAGATTGCTCACCCGATCTAAATTACCTCCCGGGTCCAGCAGCAGGTAGAGCTGGTCCAAAACCAGACGCTCAGGAAACGAAAGTGAGGCTATGTATACAGGCACACCTCTATCGATATAGGTCTTCATTTTCATGGCCTCGCTCTTTGCTATCTCATGAGTCATGAAGGGGTTGAACAGCGAATGGTGCCTGATATCTGTTCGCATCCTGTATATATCCCTGTAATAGAGCCTTAGTGGATAATCAGCTCTCCCAACCGAGTTCCAGAAATGGGCTTCTGGGGGCAGTATCTCAAATATTCTGTGCACATATTCATCCACCTTACTGTATGAACGTTTGTTGGGGTTTGTCAGGTACTCGACCGCATCCCATGCGCTTTCTGCCTGCTCCCACTCCGGGTATTGCCTGAAATAGTTCTTAACTATGCCTTCTTTCTTTCCTTCCTTGGAGATCGCATTATAGAGGAAGGGAGGAGTAAAAAAAGTGGGCAGCAGTAACAGCAGAATTATTCGGCAGACTCTGCCACGAGTAAAAAGAAAGTGTATTCCCAAGACAATGGGCAGGCTCAAAAATAAATATACAGGCAGAGAGAAGGCGTACATATCCCAGATAAAAAAGTTACTGGACCAGATTACCTGTGCCGACAGGCCGATTATAAAGAATAAAAACGTGATTCGCAGACTGCTCCTCTTCCAAAAACAGTAGAACCCGAACAGTACCAACAGTATCGCCGCAGAGGGGTAATTGAAGATCAATACAATGAGGTAGTTCAAACGCCAGAACTTTTTTTCCTCCGATGATACATCTTTCGGGAACATATAGGATCTGAACTCTTTGCCCGTGGCGTCATCAACAGTTACTTTTAAGGCTCTTACCCCTGATACAATGGAAGATTGAACCCCATCTTTTCTATTAAGTATGTTCAGATTTCTCTGATAGTCCTGTGCAAATGCATACAGGTATATTCCGAATCCCAGTAAAAAGCAACCGAGCAAAATCAATACTCTCTTTACTGTAAGACACCTTTTTTTAAATATGAGCACTCCAACTATCGCTAAGAATCCAAAGATAAGTAGAATCATCAACATATGATTGCTGCAGCCCAACCCTAAAAAAAAGGAAGCGAAATAGAGATTTTTTATTTTACCGGCTTTGCTGTAGCGTATTATGAAGAGAAGGATCGCAGCAATGATTGCAGTATTTAATGTGTACACCTCGAGCATAGTGGAATGCCACCAAAGCGAATGGGAGAACATGAGAATGATAGCTCCGATAAGGGATACTATCCTATTCGATGTGATCTCGATAAACAATAAATACATGAGCTGCACGGTCAGGGACCCGAAGAGCGCAGAAAGCAGCACCAGATAGTAATGGATATTTTGTTCAGGAAAAAGTTGAATCCACGCATATCCCAAAAGGTGGAACAGATTATGAACATTGACCCAAGATCCAATCTCAAGATTTACAACATTTGATACGATGAGCGTCGCATCAACCCATCCCGGAGTCCTGCAGGCTGTGACAAAGTAAAATATTCCAGGTATTATTATGAAAAAATAATTACCATACTTGCTGAACCAGGTTAAGGGGGAAGCTTTTAAGACATTTGAATGTGATTTTTTGAATCTTCCTGGATGAAATCTGAAAGTTAATGAGAACATAACCTGTACACCACTCAATATTTGTGGAGATTGTTAACTGAAAATTAAATTGCAATCGGTATGCCAGAACAGTTGCATAATATAATTTATTGTTATATAAGCATTTAAGAGAATGTATGGAATCTCCACATCTGAAACCCCTCTAAACTTTTTATGACAACCTGAAAAGAGATGCGCTTATTCCTTATATAACAATAGATTAGAAGTCGGGTTCTGAGTGGTGACAGGATAAAGGTTTAAAGGGGTATACTGGATTTTCTTCCGATGATTCATCATAATCCTTCGTATTACATTAATTAGACTTTATAAAATTTGGCATGCAGATTGCTTATTAACATACAGTGAGTAATAAATAAAGGTCTGACCCCTATTCAGGAGACTGAATATGATCTCGAAACTGATCAAGAATTTTGAAGTCATATATTCAGGTAAAATGCAGCCTTTACTAACCCAGGCACTTTTTGGAGGGAGTATGACGCGTTACATTCTGGTTCTCTTTGGGGTTTTGATAACCGCAATGGCCCAGGTACTACTAAAAAGATCCTCCGGGATTCAAACCTGGTCCAAACAGTGGTTTATCTTTCTCATACTGAGCCTTTTTTTATATATCTTGTCCTTAGGCATTTACTTTTTTGTTTTAAAGTTTTTCCCCTTGAGTAAAATTTATCCCATCATGACCATATCTGTTATTCTACTGATCACCTTTTATGGACTTTTCATCGGGGAAAACATTACCATCAGGCATTTAATCGGTCTCTTTCTTGGAGTAGGGTCAGTCTACTTTATTTTTTCTGGAATGGCCCGAATGTGAAGAGGAGATTGCTATCCCTGGGGTTTTTCTGAACCTTTGCGATTGAGCCTTTTTCCAAGAGCCTGAGGAGTAATCCCCAACAGCATCGCCGCAGTTGATTGAACTCCCTTCGCTCTTTGCATCGCTTCGGCTATCAGTATCTCATCAGCCTGCGCCAATGTTGGAAGCCTTTCCTTGAAAGTTATAAGCCCCTCCTTTTGTTCTCTACTGAGGAGCTGTGCATCCCGTCCCATCGCTTCCCGAAATGGCTTTAATGACAGCATCTTTTCAGACTGTTTGCTTACCGCATCCATTATCATTGATCGAAGCTCTCTTATATTCCCGGGAAAGCTATAGGTCTCTAGGAGGGGAAACAGCTCCGGCGGAACTGTGAGCTTTTTCTTCGAGAGCTTCTGAGATGCCTCCTCCATAAAATGGTTCACGAGCAGCGGTAAATCCTGCTTTCTTTCCCGGAGGGGTGGAACCCGTATCTCGAATGCTGAAAGTCTGTAATAAAGATCTTTTCGAAACTCCCCATCACCCATGGCCTCGTTCAGCTCTCTATTCGTTGCAACTATCATGCGGGCATTGGTCTGCAAAGATAAATCCGACCCGAGCGGGTAATACTCACGGGTTTCAAGAAGCCGCAATAGTTTTACCTGCGATGTGGGTTTCAGATCTCCGATTTCATCTAGCAGAATCGTGCCATCTGACGCCTGCTGTAAAAACCCTTTTCTCGATTCCGCTGCTCCAGTAAAGGCTCCTTTTTTGTGACCGAAAAGGCTGTCAGAAAACATAGTGTCATCAAGACCCGCCACATTGACAGCCACGAAGGGTTTTCCCTTCCTGCTCAGCTCATGTATAGTCCTTGCAATAAGCTCCTTTCCAACACCTGTTTCTCCAACTATCAGCACAGTCTCATCGGTCTTGGCTATGGATTCTAAAAATAAAAAAATTGAATGCATTTTTCGGTCCTGGGTGATGATGTGCGAAAACACCTCGGGGTTGCTCAGTCTGTCACTCAAAAGTCTTTTCCTCAAGTCAGAGTATTCCCGCCTCAACTCACTTAACTCCATAGCCCGCTTCACACCACTTATAAGTCTGCTTTCCTCAACCGGCTTCACCATGTAATCAGACGCCCCGACCTTCATACACTTCACAGCCACATCAATTTCATCAGTTCCGGTTACGATGATGACCGGTATGTGAGGAAATTCGTCCTTTACCCTTAACAGTATCTCCTCCCCAGAAATGTGGGGCATACGTAGATCGAGCAAAATCAGCTCCACCACATTATCATGGAGGAGGCTCATGACCTCCCTGCTATCCCTTGTGCTGAGGATGTTGTTTATCCCTCTTGACTTCAGGAGGTTTGTCTGGCTCTCAACAACGTGCTCCTCATCATCGACTATCATTACCGGATATTCAGGGTATAGCTTGAGACTCATTTGAACTCTCCTTCAGGAAAGCAGACCGAGGCAATTGTTCCTTTCCCGGGTCGCGATTTAAATTGCAAAGTGCCACCGTGTTCTTCAACGATTCTTGCTGAGATCGAAAGCCCAAGCCCCGTTCCGCCTGACCCTCTCTTCGTCGTAAAAAATGGCTCCATAGCCCGGGAAAGCACCTCCTCCGACATCCCCTCTCCTTCATCCGTTACTTCAATAACCACGAGATGTCGGTCCCTGTCATAATGGGTACCAATGGAGATACCCCTGGTTTTATCATGAAGCGATTGGCAGGCATTTTGTAGAAGATTCAGAAGCACCTGTTCAATCTTCTGTGCGTTCCCCAGAACTTTTGGTAAGTTCTCCTCCATCTGTACATTAAAATTATCAGTGGATTTCTTTATAAATGGAGTCCCGAGTAACAGTGCGGACTGCACCGTAACATTGATATCCACCGTTTCTGAATAATCCTCAGGTTCAGTCCTGACAAAGGCTTTCAACTCTTTTACTATCACACCAATTCTCTTCGCACATTCGTCAATTCGCTTTACCGAATCTTCGAGGGTTTTTCTGAAATCAGTATATTCAAATCCCCCAATTCGCAGGCTTTCATCTTCACCGTAACGCTCATCAAGAACACTCAGAATATCAGGATATGCTTTCAATAGAAGCGCTGTATTGAGCACAATCGTATGATTGGGGTTGTTAATCTCATGGGCAACTCCTGCTGCGAGCTCTCCCATCATTGCCAGCCTATCAGACCGCATTAAGTGACGCTGCTGTAACTTTGCCTGTTCCTCGACCTTTTTCTGCTCGGTTATGTCACGCTCCAAAATCGCTATTTTGGTCACCTTGCCATCCAGATCAACAATAGGGTATATAACATTATCACTGACCTTACCCTCCTGTTCATCGACCACTCGTATAGCTTTGACGGAACGAACGGCCCGTTCCACAAATGCTTTCCTTCGCTCCGCTACCTTCAGAGGAAACAGATCCCATAGATGCCTACCAAAAATCTCATCGCTCTTCATCCCAAGGCTCTTGGCAGTTGTCTTGTTCAAACTCAGCACCATTCCATCCCTATCAATCAACACCAGAGAATCCCTCAATGCATCAAGCAGTGCTCTCGCCATCCTTTCACTACTTCGAAGCTCATCCTCAACCGCCTTCCGCCTTTCAATATCGATTAGAAGTGATTGGTACAATCTGGCGTTCTCGAGCGAAATGGCAGCCTGAGATGCAATCAGCCTGACAATCTCAACCCTGTCTTCTGAAAATGCGCCACCGGTGAGATTGTTTTCGAGGTATAGTATACCTTTAATGAGTCCCTGATGAACTATGGGAGCACAGAGAAGCGATTTGAGCCTGATTTTCATTATATAGGGATCATTGTGAAAGAGCTCATCCTCATAGGCATCTTTTAAAACAATACTCTGTTTTGTCCGAATCACATAGTTGACAGTAGTATGGGATAGATTATCACTTTGGGTAAATTTCATTCCCTTCAGCAACCTTACCTTCTCAATGCTCGCGTTTCCTTCAGCTTCTATAAAAAATTCTCCCTCCTTTTCAAGTATCAGCAACCCTCTTTCGGCTCCTGATACTTCTATGACTATTTTCATCATTTTCTCAAGAAGAGATGCCAGTACAATTTCTCCTGATATCACCCGAGACACTTTGAGCACAGTCGTAAGATCGAGCTCCTCTAATTTAATACCCGCCGATTCATAATCAGCAGGTACAGCCTCTCTGATTTTAGGCGCTGATCCATAGGGTGGCATAATGATCTCGCCATATTTCTCTTCCAAATCCCGCACCTTAGCACCTGCCCCCCACCTTCTGTAGCACTGATGAGCCTCCCTGACATACGCAGCAGCGATATTTTTCCTATCTCTCTCAAGATAGAACTTTGCGGCAAGCTCATTTGCCAGAGCCTCATCCTGGATATAATCATTTTCTTTAGCCCCTTTTATGGCCTGATCGTAATATTCCATCGCTTTTAATCGCTTACCCAACACCCGTTCTCTTTCCGCTTCAACAAGATACCATTTATGCAAATAGTTCATTGATGCATGCTCGGCTCCCTTTCTCATCATTTTTTGATACGAAGCGACTACTTTCATGGTGCGTTTTTTTTCGATCCTCCCCAGCGAGGGGTAGAGGGCGAGAAGAACCAGAGCATAGTAGAAACGCATTTCGAGTACGAACCCAAATTGACCCCTCGATTCGTGATACTTTTCTATATCACGGTAGGTTGCAATAGCTCCCCTGTAATCTTCAAATAGATAGCAGAGCATACATTGAAAAAACCTTAAACCGGCAATTGTATCGGTGTCTTTCGCATCGATTAACAGAGGAAGCATTTCATCAGCATTGAAACATTTACCCCTTACGTAAGTCACGCTTTCTGCACGGCCCATCAGATTCAAAGCCACCTGTCTGATCAGCATGAGACTGTGCAGTGTATTATCCTGTTTGATTTTCTCCAGGGTTTCACTATATTTTTTAGTCTCTTCCCTGAGAATCTCCAAGTTTCTGCCGGTAAAAAACAGCTGTATAGAGTAGCCTCGAATAGCATGAGCAGCCCATTCAAAATCCCCTGCTTCCAAACCTCTCCTGTACGCTTCTAGAAGGGGGCCTAAAGCTTCTCGTAAGTGAGCATTCCATTTTTTGATCAGAGCATAAAAAACATTGTACATCTTGGCAGTAAGCTCTCGAGTGTTATACCTTTCGAACAGGTCCATCGCAAATTCACCAAAATGATATCCCGAATCTATTTCCCCTATCAATCCCAGTAAGAGTCCATAAAGAGCATACGCAAAGGGGGAAATATAGGAGTTGCCGTATTTAAACGATAGAATAACCATTCTGAATGCAATACTTGGAAACATCTCTCGTATAGATTTGTAGAAAGGATTAAAAACGGTCATTAATATACGCATTGCAGCAAGTTTATACGGATCAGTCATTTGCGGGAGGTTACTAAGGTCATCCGGATTTATACCGTGGAGCACCAATTTTGTTCTTAGAAGTCCGAGTAGAATACGTAATCTTCCAGGATTTCTTGGTAAGAATACTCCCAGCTGATTTAAAATCTTCGAAGCTACATCTACAGCTTCCTTATATTTGTTTTGTGCAATACAGGACTGTATCATTATCTCGTGAGGTTTGACCTTGTCCAGAAGTGTTTTTGCCTTCGAGAGCACCAATCGATTCAAATCATCAGCACTTGAGAAATCACCGCACAGGTATGCCACCTCTGCTCCTTCCACATGCAGTGCTAGTGCCAATTCATAACGATTGCTCCAGCTTTCTTCCGAAAGCATCTCCATACCGGCAGTTATGTATCTCTGAGCTGAACCGTATGCTATCGATGCCTTCGCTTTTTTACCAGCTATGAGATTCAGTTCGGCAAGTTCATATTTTTCTTTCTGTTTTCTTATGAGAGCACGTCCCTTGTTCAGATGATCTGTGATTTCAATAATTTTCTTATCCATCTGCTCTTTTTCTATGGATTCGAGCATAATTTTTCCGATTCTCAGATGCAATCTTTGCTTCTGCTTGGTGGAAATGAGTGAATAGACGGCCTGGTGAATCCTGTCATGAAAAAATGAAAAGGACAGTGTCGAATCATCCAAACGTTTTTCCCCATCCAAATGGGGATAGGAATCGTCGTAACCCAATGCCAAAACGAGACCCTCAGCTATGCTCTCCTGCAAATCCACTAAACTTGTAGGGGTGGGTTTATTGTAAAGCTTCGCTAATATCCCTAATGTGAAATGGCTTCCAATGCAGGCGGCAAGTTTCAATACCCATTGTCCATCTTTCGAAAGTCTGTGTATCTTTTCTTTCATGAGCATGACGAGGTTGTCTGTAATATCTGCTTTCAGAATTTCATCGAAATCCCAAACCCAGTGCCCGGTTCTGAAATCAAAAAGAGTGTAATTATTCTTATATATAGTATTCAGGAACTCATTTATAAAAAAGGGATTGCCCGCTGTTTTATCATATACCAATCGAGCAAGGGGGTGAACCTCCTCCTTTGAACACTTCAAAGTATCAGAAACAATCTGCTCCACATTTTCTCTGCTCAAGGGTCCTACATTAACCGTCATTGTTTTTTGGGTTAATTCCTTCAGTGAAGCGAGAAACTGCTTAAACTGATGAGAAATATTGAGCTCATCATCCCTGTAAGCAGTCAGTAGAAGTAGATATTTCATATCTGAACTGCTTGCCAGAATTCTTAAGAGCTTGAGGCTTGCAGGATCTGCCCATTGCAGGTCATCTAAAAATATGATCAGCGAACGTTCAGGCTTACTGAATACACTTAAAAAGCTCTGAAAAACTGTGTTGAAACGGTTCTGTGATTCCCTTGGTTGAAGCTCCGGAACAGGCTCCTGTTGACCAATTATGAGCTCAATCTGTGGAATCACATCAACAATAATCTGACCGTTAGGAGCAACCGCTTTCAGTATCTCTTCTTTCCAGCGCCAAACCTGCTCTTCGGGTTCCATGAGAATCCGATCTATCAATTCTTTCAAGGCATGGATAAAGCCGCTGTATGGTATATTCCGACGCAGCCGTTCGAATTTTCCGGTGATATATATGACACTTCCAGTAACCAGGGACTCGTGAAACTCCCGCTCGAGCGATGTCTTACCAATACCGGAATTCCCCGCTATAACTACTAATACCCTCTCTCCTCTGGTTGCACGATTGAAAGCCCCCATCAGTTCTTCCATCTCGGTTTCACGACCATAAAATCTCTGAGAGACCTTGAATAGGGGAGACCTGTCCTCCTCCCCGGGCTGAAAATCTCCTATCTCCCCCAGGGACTGTAGCTCACGTAGACAACGCTCCAAATCCACCTTCAGCCCATATGTGCTTTGATACCTCTGTTCTGGAGCCTTTGATAAAAGTTTCATTGTAATATTGGAAATGGCCTCAGGTATACCTGAGTCTAATTCACTGGGTGATACCGGTACTTTTGCCATGTGAGAATGAACCAGCTCAAGGGGGTCTTCTGCCTTGAAGGGAACCTCGCCGATGAGCATCTCGTAAAATACGATACCAAGTGAATATAGATCGCTCCGGTAATCAACAGTTCTATTCATGCGTCCGGTCTGCTCAGGTGATATGTACGAAAGAGACTCATCGACCACTTCAACACTGGAAACAGGAGTGGTGCTCTCCTCTGGAAAAATAGATGAAATGCTAAAATTTAAGAGCTTGATCTGATGGGTAGCAGTATCGATGAGGATGTTCTGAGGTTTTATATCTTTGTGAATAATTCTTTTTTCATGAATATCTCCAAGGATCTCCGCAAGACTTATAGCTATTTTCAGAAACTGTTCCAACTCAATTTTTCTGGCACTGATAAGATTTGATAGGGGCTCACCATCAAAATCTTCAAAAATAATTGCTGCCACATTGTCCTGTAAAACAAGCTCAAGAGGCTTTACAATGCCATCAATGCCCAGTTTCTTTGTTACTTCATAATCGTTTTGCAGCTTTGCGGTATCTTTTGCATCGGGCTCTTCTGACCTCAACGTTCGAATAATAGCGTGTAATGGTTTTGGTGTGCCGCGTACCCTAACGCCACGATAGACAACATTTCGCGAATCTTCAAACAGTTCCTTGGTGATTTTGTAGCCAGATATTTCGGTCATGCTCCGGCTCCGATAAAAATCGATGAGCCTCTTTTATCTATCGGTGCTCAACAGAGAGGAAAGAGATGAACAAATGAAATGAGACCTGCATTTTGTAGAATTTCACAACTATCCATATATAAATATTTTAGCTAACATTAAGAAAGATGTAAATTACTTAATTTTAAAAATACTTTGAATTTCTTTTTGTTAAGAGTAACATTGAAACAACCCATCACTCATAAAACAGGGGCTGCCCAATGGAGTGGCTGAGATTTTCGAATCTCGCCTTCGGTTCATTTCCTCCGGGGATTCTTTTATTTGTCCTTACCATATTTCTTCTCACGATCAAAAAGAAATCGCCATCTACATGGTTACTTATTGGATATTTCAGCGTGCTTTCCATACTGTTCTTCTCCTACGTTTTTCGATATTCCATCTTATCGACTATTGTCTTTAGCACGGGCCAGGTATCCAACCTGATTGTGTTCGGCGTTGTGTCCTACCTGCTGTTTGCCTATCTTTTTCAGGAAAATATCCATCCTTTAGAATCAATAATCGTTGTTGTTCTATTCGTTATAGCTGCTCTTTACGTATACACATCAATCTTCTGGCGATACCCTGAGCTTGAAAAAATCTATGATTTCAAAGCTCACTACTATACCTATGTGTTTGGACCGAGAGTCAGTATAGTTACCGGGCTTGGATATTTCTGGACAATCGTCGTATTCTTTCGCAAAACAGTTTCTGCTTCTGAGTATACAGGTACACTTACAACATTGCTTAGGAAGTCTAGCTTTGTACAAAGACTTGCAGCACGCTTTCTCATTATTCTTGTGAAAATGATTCGGCCCACAGGAAAAAAGGCAAAAAGTCTTCAGGCCTTTTCACTGCTTACTCTGGCAATGTTTGCACTCTCTTTTCTCTATATATTAATGTCAACCGAAGTTATTAGCCGCGAAACCTGGGGATTTTTTTTCAACACGGGCGGTCTTCTCATCGCCTTTGCCATGTTCATCGTATACACAAACTATACATTCGAACCTTCGAGTTTTCGGTGGAAACTTGTTGGTGTCTCTCTGGCGCCGATAATGCTTGTCTTTGGAATCATCTTTGGCATAATCCTTTCATTTGCAGATAGATCCTTTGACGATCGACGAAAACTGGAAGTTGAAAAAATAAGAAAGATTTCGATAATGCAGGACCTCTCGGATTTACCTCCACACGTTGTATACGTTGCTTCCCGTTCAATCGAGGAAGGTGGAGTCTCCAGCGATTATGTTCTGGAGAAATCCCGTAAAAAGGGCTTACAGGCCATAGATTTCATCGAGAGTGACAGGATTGAAAATAAGTACGACCTGCAATCATTTGCAGAGACGGAACGTCTTTTTCGATATTTTGATCTATATGACAAGGATACCTTTTATATCCACTACGACTTTCTCTACAGAAATCGTCTCTATGAAATTGGATACAGTTATGACCTATACCGCAGGGTAATCCATAGGGCTGCTGGAAGATTATTTTACACTACGGCTGGAGCAACCATCATTATCATAATTCTTTTTCCACTTTTCTTTTACCGGAGTCTTTTTAAACTTGATCTCCGCATTTTTTAATGAATCAGTAACAGGTTATCGCATTTCGACCGATTACGGTTTCTCAAAACAATAGCTATTATTCGATTTGGATGGTAAAACAATATACAGCTGAATTTTGACGTGGGAGTTGAGAACATGCCAGAATATGAAGTATATTGGGGAGAGGCTCACGACAACACCTATCAGTTTGCATCCATGCCCGTCGGTATTGAAGAGGTATACAATCGAGCTGCGTCGCACCTGGATTTTTATGCAGCTGCTTACTATACGGCCTTTGCAGGCGCCTTTATAGAGGGCGGCCATCTCTCCGAAACCGATCAGCCCTATGAGTTGATACTCGAGGGATGGAAAGATCGCAAGAGGCTCGATCGGGAATGGGCCGAGGTACAGGAGGTTTCCAGATCCATGAACCGTACCGGAGAGTTCGTCACCTTCCCCGGATACGAATGGCAGGGTGACGGTTCCTCCGGCGACCACAACGTCTACTCGCTCAGGGAGGGACTGCCTATATTTCGTGTCAACACTATTACGGAGCTCTATGAGTGGTTGAAAGGGTATGAGGCGATCGCCATACCCCACCACACAGCCTACCGTCCTGGAAGGCGCGGCCGAGATTGGTCAGTGTTTGATGAGAAGCTTTCCCCCTTTGCAGAAATCTACTCCATCCACGGCTGCTCAGAGACCGATGAGGAGCTGATCGGTCTCAGACAGAACTCCCACATGGGCCCGGGACAGAGGGGCGGAACCTATCAGGATGCGCTCGATCGAGGATATCACATCGGGGCAGTGTGTTCCACCGACAACTGGGGGGATATGCCCGGTCATTACGGAAATGGCCGGATGGCGTGTCTGGCGAAAGAGCTCTCGCGGGAAAAGCTCTGGGAAGCTTTTAAGGCACGCCGTGTCTACGGCGTGACAGGAGACCGTATACTGATCGATTTCCGCATAAATGACCGTGTTATGGGAAACATCATCCATTCCCGGGGCAAGAGGGTCATACGGGTGAGCGTTGTTGGCTCTGATGCGCTCGATCGAATCGAGGTTCTGAAAAATGGCCGTGTTTTCGATACTCACTGCCATCAGGGCAGATGGGATCTTCCTAGACCGGGACGGCGTTCACGGTTCAAGATTCGAGTCGAGGTGGGCTGGGGACCGCGTCCCAATGAGCTCCAGGTCCCTGATCGAAAATGGCACGGAGAACTCACCCTGAGTAAGGGCAGTATTATAGGATACGAGCCGTGCTGGATTTCTCCGGGCCATGACCGACCGCGATGGCAGGATGGCAGAGTAACATTCGACATGATAAGCTCCTCAAAGAATCTGAAGGAGCGGGTGCAGAACTCGAATGTGTTCGAATTCGAGTCCGAGATAGATGACACGCTCACGCTCAGGATAAACAGTCTCGAAGTTAAGGCAACAGTTGCTGACCTTGCTGCTGGCAGCCGTATACTCTGGTACAAGGATGAATGCATCAAAATGCTCAAAGAACTAACGGGCCTCAGGCCCGGAAGCCCGGAGCGGGAGGACATCTACTATATCATGGCCTATCTGGCGAAGATACACCGGGTTATACCTGAAGCCGGATACAGCGCTGAGATCGAGATAGACGATGATGAACCGTTGAAAGATGAGACAAACTACCGCATAAGGGTAGAACAGCGAAACGGCCAGCGGGCCTGGTCCAGCCCCATATGGGTTCAGCCCTGATAGTATCTAGTATGATTTTCGAGGTGAGGTATCGTGCATAATTCAGAAGGTTCACCCGTGAAGCAGCTGTACATGAAAAGGCCTATCAGAATTCATAACAAAAAAGCTCCAAACAGGATCGTGTACCATCCCATGGAGTGCTGCGATGCCGATGAGAGGGGCAACCCGACCGATTTGACCCTGGAGCGGTACAGGAAATTCGCCGAAGGAAAGCCCGGTCTCATATTCGTCGAGGGGTGCAAGGTAACCAAAGAGAGTCATGGGAGGGTTCGTGATCTTGGAGCAGAGCGCCACAACGTAGAGGGTCTCGGAACGATCGTGCGCGCCATTCGTGAGGTTAATCCGGATACCGTCATTCTCTTCCAGATATCCCACGACGGCCGCAGATCAGGCTCGTTCTCACGTGTTGTCTCGGTGTATCCCACGGGCGATCCGTCAATCCATGTGCTGACAACCGAGGAGCTCATCGCCATAGAGGATATGTTCACCGTATCTGCCTGGGTTGTGGATCAGGCCGGAGGGGACGGCATTGATTTCAAAACTTGCAACGGCTACCTGGGCTCGGAAATTCTTCGACCAGCCAACAATCGCACGGACGGGTATGGTGGGAGCTTTGAAAACAGGACACGTTTTTTCCGAGAGACTGTAGAAAAGATGCGTAAAGTTGTTCGACCTGATTTTATACTGGGCGCACGGATCTCAAGGGAGGTGATCCCCGGAGGCGTGGGAAGCTCAGGGATGGAGAGTTGTGAGGAGGACCTCACGGAACTCGTGGATTTTGCACGGCTGATGGAACGGGAAGGTATGCACTACGTAAGTGTTCATGTGAGCAATGCCGCATACTTCGCCGAAAAATGGGTGCAGATGCCGACGGATAAGAATCCGGAGGATGTGTTCGTTCATTTCAGGTTAACACGGATGATAAAACAGGCGGTGAATCTACCTGTCATGGGAGCTGGATACTCCTACCTTGGGAAGGGCAACAATAAGCTTGTCGGAGAAGATCCGCTGAAGAAGAGCTTCACCTACTGGGCTGAAAAGAACTTAAATGAAAACAGCACAGATATGGTCGGTGTAGGTCGCCAGTCATTTGCGGATCCGCATTTCGCCAGGAAGATTCTCGAAGGTAGGGTGGATGACATCAACTATTGCACGACCTGTCAGGGCTGCTTCAGTTTGGTTACCCATCAGGAGCGTTCAGGATGCGTGGTTTACGATGGACGTTACAGGGATTCCTATCGGCAACTTCGGAAAAGGTTACGAGCAGAAAGGCATAGTGGCAGAGGAGAATCATGACGCTGATAAGGAGCTTCCCATTATGAAGTTCGGAATAAATACCTTGCTTTTTACCTCTCCATTCACGAACGAGAGCATCGAGCTCTTCGGTATGATAGGCGAGTTGGGGTTTGACGGTGTTGAGATTCCGCTTGAGAATATCGGCGACTTCGATTATAGAAGAACATTGCAGGCCCTCAAGGACAGTGGGCTTGTCTGCTGCTCGATGTGTGGATTCTTCACAAAAGGAAGAGATCTGCGGGGAAGCAAGAAGGAGCAGGAAAGCTCCAAGCAGTACATACGTGCGTGCATTGATGCCTGTACAGCCCTCGAATGCGATCTGTTGGTTGGGCCACTGTACTCGGTCGTTGGGCGCGCGCGAATGGAAACCGCCGAGGAACGTACAGAAGGGTGGCGAAGGGTTACAGGGAATCTGCGGGAGCTCTGTTCCTACGCCGGGAACAGCGGGGTGTATCTCGCCTTAGAACCGATGAACCGATTCGCAACTGATTTTATGAATACCTGTGTCCAGGCGAAACAGATGATTCAGGACGTGGGGAGCGAACGGCTCAAGATTCATCTGGACACCTTTCACATGAACATTGAGGAGAAGAGTCCCTCCATGGCCATACTGGACGCCGGAAAGGATCTCTTCGATTTACACGTCTCTGAAAACGATCGCGGTACTCCGGGAACAGGGAGTATAAACTGGAAGGAAATCAGAGACGCCCTTTTAAGGGTGAAATATGACCGGTACGTGGTGATCGAAGCATTTACGCCAGATATTCTGGTGGGGGGATTGGCGGCTTCCGTCTGGCGGGCCACAGAAAAAAACGGAATTACCCTTGCGAAAAA
>CAYFYU010000007.1:46563-65938 GCA_964347455.1 uncultured Spirochaetota bacterium
TTTTTCAGATGCATGATAGCTGGAGGATTGAGATATGTCTGATGGGAAGATAGGTGTTGGTATCCTTGGAACGGGCAGGAGGGGATACGAGCTGGGAACCTGCATCATAGACCTCTACGAAAAAACCGATCTCGTAATAAGGGCGCTCTGCAATAGAACGAGATCGAGAATGGGGAATGCGCTTTCATCCTTTACCACGAGATATGAGAGCCAGCACGGGGTTTCTCCGTCAATCTCTCAGTACGAGAATTACAAAGACCTTATAAATGACAACAACATTGATCTTATTATTATTGTGACTCCCACCTACGCGCATGCTGAGCAGGCTGTAGCAGCAATTCGTTCGGGAAAGAGGGTGTTCCTCGACAAGCCGATGGCGCAGAATCTCGAAGGAGCCCTGAGCATCAGAAGGGCTGAGTATGATAGCGGCAATCAGCTGGTCATGGGTTTTACCCGCCGGTTCGAGCAAAAATGGCTCGACATGTTCGACCTCGTTCGCACCGGAGTGATCGGTGAGGTGAAGTTGCTCCTTCACCGGGCTGTTGTTCCCTATCACAACATATTCCAATCCTACATGCGGAGGCTCGAGTGGTCAGGCGGCGCACTGGCCGAGAAGGTATCGCATCTGTTCGATGTTCTCAACTGGTTTGCCGGAAAGCCCCCTGAGCGGCTCTCCTCCTTTGGTGGTAGGATCGTTTATGTTGCGGAAGAGGATGCACCGCTGCGCTGCAGTGTTTGTGATCGCGAGTGTCCCTATCGTGTCGGAGAAAAACAGGAGATGATCAGACCTGATACAATGGTGGATTTCGAGGATTCACGAATACGAGAAACCGAGCTCATCAAAATGCATGATATCTGTGTCTGGCTGCCGGGGGCAGACATCAACGATCATGGCGTCATTAATATCGCCTACTCAGGAGGAATCAAGGCTTCGGTGTTCTGGTCTCTCTTCGGGCCCGATTCGGACGATCAGGAGACATTCGAAATTGTCGGGGAGAGGGGGAAAATCCTTCTCACACGTCACCTTGGAAGGATCGAACTTGTGAGCGAGTACGGTAGGAGGCACCAGACTCTGGATGAAAAACCCAAAGGATTTGAGTGCTCTCACTTCGGTGCAGATCACCGGCTGATCGAAGAACTCGATCGATACTGTAGGAACGGGGTTTCACCTGTGTCGGCACGGGAGGGTCTCGGTGCTGCACGGCTGGTGGAGGCCTCTCACAGATCGGTGGATTCGGGTGGAGAGCTCATCACCATGAGCGATGTGGCAGGTGCGGAGCTTCTATGAGGGGTATAGAGATCGTTGTTCTCCCAATACTTACAATTGCCGCTTCATTCATAGCGGGTGTATCGGGATTCGGATTTGCAGTCTTCCTTATGAGCTTCTTCCCACTCATACTCGGAATCAAGACTGCAAACGTGCTGGTCTCACTGGCCGGTATCGCCATCACCCTGTACTTGTTCGTGCCGCTGCGCCGTAAGGTGAAATGGGGGATCGTCGCGAGGGTCCTTGCCGGAATGGCGATCGGTATCCCTACAGGCGTCTGGATACTTGTACGTGTAGATGAAAGAATTCTCACAATCGGCCTCGGCTCCTTCATTCTTCTCTACATTGGTTACGATCTCGTATTTCGTCACAGGTTCCAGAAACAGATCCCGCTCTTTCTGGGATACATCGCCGGATTTCTCGGGGGTGGTTTTGCCGGTGCCATCACAGCAGGCGGCCCACCGATTGTGGCTTTTCTCTCGTCCCTCGAGCATGACAAAGAGACAATGAAGGCGAACGTGCTTGCGTATATTACGATAGCCTCCTTCTACAAAGTCGTGTTTCTTCTACACTACGATCTCGTTACGAGGCAGATTCTCGTGTACACCGCACTTCTTTTGGTACCATCATTTGCAGGCATGCTTGCGGGCAAAGCCATTTTCAACAGGCTTTCAAATGAGTTGTTTCGAAGGGTCGTTCTGGGGATTCTGTTCGTGGCTGCAATCATCATTCTCGTCAAAGGTGTAGCAGGATAATAGCTTGACAGGACTATACCTGCAGTATATACGTAAAATCCCTCGGGACGATTGGGTGGGTTTATCCACTTCTCTAAGAATCTTGATCCAGAACGTGCTACGAGATGGCGTTCCGGTAAAAGTGCCGAAGCTCTGAGGTGTGATCGCAAAATTAATTGCCTTTTACAGAAGAACAATTATACTAAATTGACGTGGTAATGGTTACATAAACCATCAAATTTAATTTCTTTGAAGGGGGTTATTATGAAAAGTAGATGGATTCTCTTCGTGGTACTGGTTCTGTTATCTGGTTTTGTCTCTGCCAGCCTTTTCGCAACAGGTGAAAAAGTGGATGAAGGCAAGCTCGAGCTTAACGAAATCACTATTCAGTATCAGCCGAATACGCTCTTTGCAGTTCAGAGTGTCGCACTGGAAAAGGGTTGGTTCGAGGAGGCGGGATTCGAAAAGGTCAATATCAAGAACTTCACTTCCGGGAACCTGGCAGGTGAGGCACTGATAGCTGGGGATCTTTCAGTGTGGGTCCCGGGCAACATGCCTGTCATCAGCATGCGACACAACGGCGTGCCCATCGTGGTGACCGGTATGCTCAACGTGTGCCCCGCTGAGTACCTGATGGTACGAAACGATGCCGGTGTCAGAGAACCGGAAGACCTCTACGACATTACGATCGGCCTTGTCGTCGGATCCACGGCACAGGGTGTTTTGTGGAACCTCGCCAATTACTACGGGTTGGACAATGAACGGCTTACCGTAGTCAACCTTGCCCCGCCCGAGCAGATCACTGCGCTTAGGAACAACGAGATCCAGGCCATGCTCGTCTGGCCCCCGGCCGCATACAAGGTGAAGGATGTAGCCACCTACATGTTCGACAGCAAAGAATTCTCCCACACCAACGTACCGATGGTATTCGCAGAAAGTTTTCTCGAGAAGTACCCGAACACGGCCAGAGCGATCATGGAAGTCATGTACAGGGGTCAGGATTGGGTTGCTGACCAATCGAACTGGAACGAGGCGAAGCAGATCCATGCCAAGAGATCCGAGCAGCCTCTTGATCTGGTGGAGGAGATGTGGCTCGATTACTGGAATCCGAAACAGCCCAACGGACATTTGGATCAGGATTTCGTTGAAGACTTCAGGGGTTATACCGAATTCCAGAAGGCGACCGGCCGTATTCGGGAGCCCATTGAGGACATTCTCGAATACACCTACACTGGTATTCTCGAGGAGATCAAGCCGTCCTACGTCAAAGTAGAGGGTAAGTGGACTCCCTGAATTGATGTGCATTCGCAGGTGTATCGATTCCATTACCATACGGTACAACTCCTGCGTCGGTGTATGGTGGAATCGGTGCACCTTGGATGACCTATTATCAGAGATGAAACGGGATGTGTTATGATGGCTACTGATGACTCAAGAGGGAAAGTTGAAGTACGTAACGTAACAAAGCAGTTCGACATTGAGAACCCCGATCAAGGCCTTGCTATCAAAGATGTTAACTTCACCGTGCAGCCCAATGAGTTTCTGACCATCGTCGGCCGCAGCGGGTGCGGTAAATCGACCATGCTCAACATCATCGCAGGTTTACTGAGCCCAACGGAGGGCGAGGTGTTTATTAATGGCGAGCGGGTAACCAAACCGGGGCTGGATCGAGGAATGGTCTTTCAGAACGCAAGCCTCTTTCCGTGGCTCAGAGCTATCGAAAATATCGAGTTCGGTCCCCGTAATATCGGTATACCTAAGAAGAAGAGAAGGACACTTGCCCAGGACCTCATCAAGCTTGTCGGCCTTGAGGGTTTTGAGAACAAGTGGCCCCGGGAGCTCTCTGGTGGCATGCAGCAACGTGTTGCCATCGCCCGCGCCATGGCCATGGATCCTGAGATCCTTCTTATGGACGAGCCCTTTGGTTCCCTGGACCAGCTGACCCGTGAGGACATGCAGCGTGAGCTCCTGCGAATATGGGAAACAAGAAAAAAAACCGTTATTTTCGTGACGCACAGCATTCTAGAGGCCATATATCTTTCAGACCGTGTTCTGGTGTTCTGTCCGCATCCGGGCAATGTGCGCAAGGAGTTTACCATTGATATGCCCCGTCCGCGACAAAAGTCATCAACTGAGTATATGGCATACTATGAAGAGATATATGCAAAAATCTCCTGATGAAATCAATTACTGAGTAATACAGCATATAACGATCTATGGACGCAATAACAGTACTTAAGGAAGAGAGAAAGGGATTTCAACTATCTGATCGGTGGATTCAGATTATCACCACCATAGCAATTATTGGGATATGGGAACTCCTCTCACGAAGCGGTCTCATCAAACCCGTGCATCTGCCAAGCCCGACGAGAGTGCTATCGACCTTTTTCTATATTATGCGGGAAGGGTATCCTCAGGATATCACGATTTTCAAGCACATCAAAGCGACCGTGTATCGTATTATCCAGGGGTATCTCCTTGCAACGGTGACAGCCATCCCGCTGGGGCTGGTAATCGGGAGCCATTTCCTCATGGAGAGGGCAGCGAACCCCATCATCACCTTTGCGCGATCCATTGCGACTATTAGCCTTCTACCACTCGCCATTGCCTGGTTTGGTATCGGCGAGCTGTCCAGTATCCTGCTGATCATGTATGGGGCCTTCTGGGCCATCATCACGAATACGATACAGGGTGTGAAGCAGGTAGATATCACCCTGATAAATGTGGGAAGAATGTTCGGTGCAACGAGGAGACATATATTCTTCCGCGTGGTGCTCCCCGCTACACTTCCACGCATATTTGCTGGCATGAAAATAGGGCTCGGTGTTTCCTTCATGGTTATTATTGCAGCAGAGCTGGTGGGCACCGTTGAAGGGCTGGGCGCCCTTATTCAGCAATCGCGGTTGTACTACAGAACGGATATCACCATAGTGGGGATGATATTCATCGGTATATTCGGACTTATAATTTCAATCGGACTCGATCGGCTCGAACGGGTGATGCTCCCCTGGGCTATCGGTCTCGAAGAGGTAAAACGATGAACCACCGGGGATTCAGACGTACGCTCTGGGCGTCATGGCTTGGTTTTATCAGCCTGATCCTGCTCTGGCAGATCATTTCTGTGCTCGGGATTCGGGATCCACAGATCTTCCCCGGACCTCTCGCGGTGATAGAGGCGGCGATCAAAAACGTGCCTCTCACCCGCCTGCTGGAGCATATCGGGATAAGCCTCCTGCGTGTTGTTATGGGCTTTTCACTGGGCGCTGCGGTCGGTATAACGGCTGGAATCGTTTCGGGATGGTATCAAAAGCTCGGGAATGTGCTGCGAACACCCATCGAGATACTGCGCCCAATACCGCCCCTTGCATGGATACCACTCGCGATCATCTGGCTCGGATTGGGAGAATCATCAAAGGTATTGATCATATTTCTCGGCTCCTTCTTTCCCATATTTACGAACACCTACAAGGGCATGATAACCATCGAACCGGATCTCATACGTGCTGCTCAAACACTGGGTGTTCAGAAAAACAGACTTCTTTTTAAGGTCATTTTTCCCGCCACTCTTCCCGACATTGCCACGGGATTCCGGGTCGGGTGGAGCTACAGCTTTGGGCTTGTCGTTGCGGCTGAGCTCATTGCTGCAAGCAGGGGCCTCGGATATATGATAATGCATGCCCGGGAGCTGAGTATGATCGCCGTCATCATGTACGGTGTTATTCTTATTGGAACCATCAATCTTGTGACTGATTATCTGATACAAGAGGTTATACTGAAACGAAAGCTCCAATGGCACTACCTGACGACTGCGTTTTGACCTATGCCGTTGGTTTTTAATATTTCACCCATCGTTTCACAGTCCCACCTCACTCTATCAGGTGTCAGCCCGAGATTATCGGTGTTTCAACCGGTCAAAAGACCATGATTGTGAGTTGAAAGAAAAAGGGTAAAAAAAGGTGAGTATTGCGAAATCGGCTCTAAAGGGAGTAACCTATTACGATGAGAAGAAGGCTTCAGGTGGGTATACGCTTTTCAGCACGTACAACTACGATGTCTGGCTCATCGATATGGAGGGGTACATCATCAACCGGTGGCGCATGCCCTACTCTCCCGGGTCCCATCAATGGCTCCTACCAAGTGGGAACATGCTCCATGCGGGCATGATTAAGAGCCATGAGGAGATGGGACTCCCCGTCGAGATGACTGCAATCGGAGGTGTGCTCGTCGAGGTTGACTGGGATTCTAATCTTACCTGGAAAGCCATGGCTCCCTACTCGAACCATGATATACGGCCCATGGAAAACGGTCATGTGATGTATCACTCCTACAATCCCGAGGGTATACTTCCGGAGGATGTGGCCAGGAAGATGCAGGGTGGACTGCCTGGTACCGAGTTTGAAGGCCAGGTGTGGGGCGATATGGTACACGAACTTGATCGCGAGGGAAATGTTGTGTGGGAGTGGAAGGCCTGTGAGCATCTCGATCCAGTGCTCGATCAATCCTGCATGCTCGAGAAACGGACACTCTGGCCCTACATCAACTCACTCTGGATCTGCAGTGACGGAAACGTTTTGATGAGTCTTCGAGCCGCCAACGAGGTGATCAAGGTGGATTACAAAACCGGCAATATCATCACCCGTTACGGCAGGGATAAAATCTTCCATCAGCACGATGCACGTGAGCTCGACAACGGGAACATCATGATACTGGACAACGGCAATCACCGTCCGGTCTATGGACCGAATTACTCCCGTGTCATCGAGCTCGATCCCAAAACAGACGAGATCGTCTGGGAGTACAAAGAGGATTTCCCGTCGGATTTCTATACACCCGTATGCGCTGGTGCCGAGCGAATGCCCAACGGCAACACCGTTATCTGCGATTCGTGGACGGGCAGGATTTTCGAGGTTACCTATGAGGGAGAGCTCGTGTGGGAGTATATCAGCCCCTTTATCGGATATCAGGTGGGAATGGCAACGACCATGATGTGGCGGGCGCACCGCTATCTCCCGGATTTTCCCGGTTTGAAGGGCAAAGACCTCGATCCAAAACGGCTTAGCCGTGAAAACAGGTTGTTTGGTCCCGATTCATTTGCAAAGGAATTCGTTCCTTCGATATTTTAGTATATCTGAATCTGCATAACTATTGTGCGGGTCAATGGATTTATACTCTTAAAACGAAGCGCATTGTGAAGGAGAGTGCTGCATGAGTTATGCGCGAACTCGTATAAAGGGCCTCGTTTTTTGTGATTCAAGAACGGCCTATCGCGGCCTTACCCTCTTTACCCCAGTTCAGGGGAAGGGGGTGCTGCTTGTAGACTTGCTGGGCAACCAGGCCAATCGCTGGGAACTCTCGTACGATACTGCAAGCACCGCCAGTATGCTACCAAGCGGGAACCTTCTGTACGGGGCAAAATCAGATGATGCGGCCCTCCCTGATCTGGAGGGGTCAGGCGGTATTATTCAGGAGCTGAGCCCGGATGGGGATGTGGTCTGGGAGTACAGGGATCCGACACTCCACCATGGACCCTTCAGGATGAGAAACGGCAACACCCTTGTTCTGAAGTGGGTCCAGGTTGCCGATAGTACCGCTTCCAGGGTGAAGGAAGGCTCGCGTAGCGAGTGCATCGAGTCCGGCACCGATAGCGAAGGCATCGTATGGGGGGATATGGTTCAGGAGATACAACCCGATGGAAGGGTTGTATGGGAATGGGTTGCGCACGAGCATATAGAGCCCGATGAAATGCACCGCTGCCCTATCTGCCCGTGGGATACGTGGTTGCACGCAAACTCATGCTCCGAGATGCCGAATGGAAACATCCTGGTGAGTTTCGCCAAGATCAACACGGTCGCCATGATTGACAAGAAAAGCGGTAAAATGCTGTGGCACTGGGGCACTGGCGGAGAGCTTGCCCATCAGCACTCACCATCGATGCTGGAGAACGGAAACATTCTCGTTTACGACAACGGTTTTCATCCTCAGGGTCTTGCACTGAACTACTCACGGGTGGTCGAAGTTGATTGGAGGAAGAACGAGATGGTATGGTCCTATGAGGGACCTGAGGGCGGCTCTCTGAAGATGCTCTTCTACTCCTCCATGTACTCAAACTGCCAGCGGCTTCCCAACGGAAACACCCTGATCTGTGAAGGCATGACCGGGAGGATTTTCGAGATCACCGTGCAGCAGACCCTGGTGTGGGAGTACGTGAACGCCTTCCCGGGACCGGAGCAACCTGGATCGCCCAAGGAGTCGAGAAGCTACCCCGTATACGGCGCCTATCGTTACGGGCATGATTATCCCGGTCTCGAAGGATATTTATAATTACCGAGTACTGTATGAAAAACGTGATACTGATAACCATAGACACACTTCGAAGGGATGTATTCGGCTGTTACGGAAATACTCGTTCTCTTACGCCCTTCATGGATTCCCTGCAGGAAAAATGCCTCAGATTCGACAGGGCATTTGCTACAGGACCGTATACGCAGGCCTCCTTCCCTGGAATCCTGACCTCCACTTACTATCTCGAATACGGAAGGCAGAAGAATCTCCCATCCCAGAAGAGGCTTATTTCAGAGGTTGTTCGGGAGAAAGGGGTACGAACAGCGGCTTTTCACTCCAATCCCTATCTGAGCGGATACTTTGGCTGGAATAGAGGGTGGAATACCTTCTACGACTCAATGGAGGACGATGTCACCGATCTCTACCCCTTTATCCGCGGAAAGGTCATCAACAAAAAGGTGGAAACATGGCTATCGGGCATGGGCGACCAAAGGGAGTCCCGGAGGAACGATGCCGAGCTGCCCTTCTTCCTCTGGGTTCATTACATGGATGTTCACGAACCCTATGTACCTGAAGAGGAGTATCTTAGCCTGGTTGATCCAGACCTGAATCTTGAAAAGGAAGAGATGTTCAGGCTGTTCAAGGAAGTCATTCTCAAGCGTGATGTCTCCAATACCGAAACCGTTAACCTGCTGAAGAAGCTCTACTGTGCAAAGGTTCTAGAGGTTGACAGCTGTGTGCAGGATCTCTTCCATGTATTCGATCAGAGCGGTGTGCTTGAAAATTCTGTGGTTCTCTTCGGTTCCGATCACGGCGATGAATTTGGCGAGCATAGGGGCCTTTCCCACGACGGGAAGATGTACATGGAACTCATCGCTGTTCCCCTATTCATCTATGACGCTGATAGGAGGTCAGGCGAGGTATACGACGAACCGGTTAGCAATATAGATATCTCACCCACAATCGCCTATCTCCTCGGAATGAATGAGGTGGAAGAATTCAAGGGCCACTCGCTCGTCCCGCCCGAAGAACATCGTAGTGGAATCTGCTTTGGTGAATCGATTAACAAACGGGGCCACAAAGAAAAGGAGGATGACAAGCCCATTTACTACTTCATGAGAGAGAACCTGAAGATAATCCTTGACGAGGGAACAGGTGCATGGGAGCTTTACGATGTGAATGACGACCCAGGGGAAAAGACGAATCGAATCGACTCGCACGATAGTGCGGAAGACATGAAGGGGGAATTGCTTGGCTGGCTCCGGGACAGATGAACACCTCTCATTACTTCCAGAGCGGTGGGTGTGATCATACTCCTAAATAACGATTAAGCGGAGGTGACTAAATGACTGATGAAAAGAGAATCGAAGAGCTCAATCACAAGATTGACAAATCGAAAGAAATATTCAAACAGGCCTTTGAGCAGTTTACGCCTCAGGAAACACGGCTTATCTGGTCAGGGGGCAAGGACAGCACGCTTACACTGTGGATCTGCCAGCAGTTCTGCCAGAAAGAGGGCCTCGACATTCCAGGGGCCTTCACCATCGATGAGGGTGACGCCTTCGAGGAGATAGATGAATTCCTGCACCGATACAGCAAGGAATGGAAAGTAGAGCTCGATTGGGGAAGGAATGAAGACGTACTCAAGGCTGCCGGCAACAGACTGAACGCTGAGATCACGGTTGCAGACTTGAGCGAGAGGAACCAGGCAGAGATAAAGCGTATCGGTTTCGAGCTTGAAAGATTTCCCTTTGAAGCCGAGTCCTATGTGGGCAATCACCTCATGAAGACCGTTGTGTTCAACACCTATCTCGAAGAGAAGGGTGTCAAGGCGGTTTTCCAGGGACTTCGCTGGGATGAGCAGCCGGCGAGAAAAAACGATCCCTATGTTGAGGAGGTCCCAGCAGCCCATCTCGTCCCTGCACATACCCGATATCGACCGATCCTGCACTTTACCGAGCGGGATATCTGGGACACAACGCTTCACTTTACCATTCCCTACTGCCCGCTCTACAAGCAGGGATACCGGTCTCTCGGTGCGAAGACGACGAGCCAGAAAATGTCTAACATTCCAGCCTGGGAGCAGGATCTTGAAAACACGGTTGAGCGAGCGGGCAGGCGTCAGGATAAGGAACGGACCATGGACCGATTGAGAAAGCTCGGGTATATGTGATATGAAATTGAGGAGGAGATTATGCGTCGTGCAGTAATGCTGGGAATTGCCGGGTTGAGCCCTATACTGGCGAAGCGGTGGATAGAAGACCTGCCGGTGATGCTTGAAATGCGTACCAGGGGTGTGTGGGCAAACCTTTCCAGCACCATGCCACCACTGTCCCCGCAGGCCTGGATCAGCGCTTTTTCCGGTAGGAATCCCGGAGCAATTGGTGTATGGGGTTCAACGCTACGTAGAAACCACTCCTATACTCTTGATAGAGAGGTGAATTCGAACATTCTGGAAGAGCGGCTAAGACCCCTTTATCGAATTCTACCCGGGCTTGGGCAGCGTGTCGCTGTGGTTGATGTGCCGGGCACACAGCCAGTGCACGATATATCAGCCGGTTACTGTGTCGGAAGCGCAGCCGGCATTGGGAGCACGCTGCAGACAAGACCCAAAGGGCTATCTGGTGAAATCCATGAGATAATAGGGGACTATATACCAGAGATAACTCTAGAGGGGCAAGGTCGATCCGGCCTTGACAGAAAAACGCTCTATGAACAAATCCAGAAGATGGATGCTCAGCGCTTTCGTCTCGTCGAGCACTTTATCGAGGCAAAGGAATGTGATATCGTGATGGCGGTTGCTTATGGTACAGAGCTCGTTTCACACCTCTATCTGCGGGATGCAGACCCGTCCCATCCATACCACGACAAAAGTTCGGCCCAGAAAGGTGTACTGCTCGACTATTACCGGTGGATCGATGAGCGCATCGGTAACATTCTTAAGTTGCTGGATGAAGATACCGTTCTCTGCCTTTTCAGCGTATCGGGAGTCGTACCTCTTTCAGGCATCTTCAATCTAAACGAGTGGCTCCTTGAAAAGGGGTATTTACAGCTGAAAAGCACGCCAACTGAGCCCAAATCCCTTGAGAAGCTCGATGTGGATTGGTCAAAGACGGTATGCTGGGCGATGGGGGGAACAGGGCAGATCTACGTAAATCTCAAGGGCAGGGAGAGTAAAGGCATTGTTACTCCGGGAGAGTACCTCGCTCTGCTTGAGAGGCTCTCCCATGAGTTTAAGGAAACCAGTAAAGCCGAGGTGTTCCTCAGGAATGACGTCTGCTTTGGTCCCTTCTCCCATGTGGGCCCCGACCTCTTTCTACATATCGAAGGTGGTGGCTGGAGGACTGACCAGCGGATTGGACATGGTAGGATCGAGGATACTGACGCGGCCCGGGAATCGTCAGTGGAGGGATTCGGCTCTCTCGGGTATATATGCATTTCCGGATCCGACTTCCCTACTGGAGGGGATCTGTCAACGGTATCGGTGCTTGACATCGCACCGACCGTCATTGACATCATGAATCTGCGTGCCCCGTACAGCAACATGTCTTATGAGCTGGAGGGATACTCGGTGCTCATGGCGATGCGGGATTCGGTCAAAGCGACAAAGAGCGTGGAGGGCAAGGATCAGGAGGAAGAGGACAAGGTTCGATCACGGCTCGAAGCACTGGGCTACTAGTTTTGTGGATGCTATGTACGAGTATAGAAAACTCATACCCTATCTCATTGTTCTTCCCCTGGCCGCTGGTGTGCGGGGTTTCAGCGGACTTGGATCGGGCATCATTACCATGACCACCTTCTCTCTGCTCGACGCCAACCTCGAGCGCGTATCGGTTGTCCTGAACATTATGTTTATGGTCAACACCCTCATACTACTTTACCTCTCCTCAAGACGTATAAAGATAATCTGGCGTCAGGTGTTGTTCATCAGCTTTGGAACGGTTGTCGGGATTCCTGCGGGCTATCAGTTCATACTCAGGTACCATCAGCTGCCACTCTTCAAGTTTTTCCTGGGAATCATCATCGTCTCGGGCTCGATTTACTTCTTCTTTCCAGTACATATCGGAAAGAATATACCCCCGGGATTTGGTATACTCTTTGGGATAGTGACCGGATTCATAGCCGGGGCCTTCATGTCGGGTGGACCGCCGCTTTCTCTCTACCTCTATTCGCAAATAGATGATCCCCGGGACATGAAAGCTACGTTGCAGGCAATCTTCATTATCTCCAGCATAGTCAGGCTTGTGACCGTGGGCGTTGGCAGAGTCGGCTATTCGGGATATGTACTGCGGGCAGCATTCGTGGTGATGGTACCTTCTGCCTTAATACTCTACATTGGTCACCGTGTTTCAGAAAAGCTCGATCTGCACATCATCAGGAAGCTCATCTACGGTCTGCTGGGATGCTTCGGGGCGGTTATCTCCGTAAATGGTATGGTCACGTATATTACCGGCTCGTGAGATTTAAAAGCCTGTTCAGCGAGGGTACTTTATGGAATATATCGGTCACGGCAATCAACCAATCGTTGAGCAGGTGCTTTCCGCAACTGAAGCAGCTTCATGTGTACGAAGTCTCAAGCGTATCGCAATCAACGGTCGTTCGGCCAGGGAATGCATCGACATCGCATACGGCTTCTTTACACCCCTGCAAGGATTTCTTGGAAGCGACGATGTGGATTCTGTATGCGCGGCAATGATATTGGGGGACGGCACGCCATGGCCAATACCAATTGTGCTCGATGTGGAGGATAGTGCGCTCAGGGATGGTAATGTCAGGGAGGGCAAAGAGGTACTGCTCGAGTTCGGGGGTAGGCCGCTTGCCATGATGGAGGTGGAGGAAATTTACTCCTACGATACCGTAAAGCTCTCCGAAGCGGTACTTGGAACTCTAGATGAGCGACACCCAGGTGTGAGCATGATGAAGGGACTGAAGAATCGATTCCTTTCAGGTAAAGTCCACCTTGTTTGTAGGCCCATATTCCAGCCTCCCTTCGATACCTTCTGGTATACACCGAGACAGCTCAGAAGAACAATTGAGCGGAAGGGGTGGAGGCGTGTGGTTTCCCATCAAACGAGAAATGTACCCCACAGCGGTCATGAGTGGCTCATGAAGGGTTCGTGGTTTTCGGCAAATGGTGATCTCCCGGTAGAAAAATTGCAGACCGCCGTTCTGGTCAGCTGCATTATCGGCCCGAAGCGTTTGGGAGATTACATCGATGAAGCTATCGTTCTATGTCACGATCAGCTCCGAAAGAGTGGATATTTCAGGCAGGATATCCATCTGGTTTCAATCGCACTGTGGGACATGCGTTACGCCGGACCCCGGGAAGCGGTTTTTCATGCAATTCTGAGAACGAACCTGGGCTGTACCCATCACATGTTCGGTCGTGACCATGCGGGAGCGGGTACCTTTTACGATCCCTATGATGCGCACCGAATTTTCGACCGCTTCGATAAAGAGGATTTGAGCATAAAACCTATTCGTGTTCTCGAGTGGTGGTACTGCCCGGTATGTGGGGAAGTAACCTATTCAGGACTGTGCGGCCACGAAGAACAAAAGCAGAGCTTCAGTGGCACACTCATAAGGAGTATGCTCATCGACAGGGTGAAGCCGAACAGGCTCATAATGAGACCTGAGGTGTACGAAATGGTCATGGAGTGTGCGAAGCTTTACGGATTCGGAAGTCCCTTCTGCACGGAACAGTACCTGGCTCACCGAGGGCCATTGTTCACGCTGCCTGATATTCGGGATACGTGAGGAGGGGGAGCAATGGGTACCGAGTACCCTATCGACATATGGATAAACGACGAGCGATACGAAAAGCTGAGATATGCGGGTCTCTCAGATGCAGCTGAAGACGTGCTTGCCGGTATGCGTGTTGTCCGGGTGTACTGTACCGAAGCCCAGAAGAGTGCATTTCTACAGCGTTATCCTTCTGCGAAATACGACTCTGCAACGACAAAGAGTATCGAGCTGCTCCCGCCTGAAGTGAAGGAAAGGCTGTTCGAGCTTATCGTTGAGAAAGGAAGCACTGACGTTGTGTCGGATTTTCTGGAAAATTCCTGAGCAGATCGGTCTATTCATGACCGTTGGAAAGAGTGCAATGTATCCTTATAAAGGGGGTTCTTCACCATGGAAAAAACAGGTGTGGGCATTATCGGAACAGGGAGACGGGGCTACGACCTCGGGATGTGCATCATCGACCTGACCGACAGCACCTGCCTTGAGATAAGGGCCCTCAACAACAGGACAAGGATCAGGATGGAGGAGGTTAGGGATGCCTTTCTATCGAAATATGCAGATCGTGGCCTCGCCCCGGAAATCAAGCTATACGAGAGCTATATGGAACTCATTCAGGACCCTGATGTCAAGCTCATCCTTATCGTTTCTCCCCAAAATGTGCACCGTGAGCATGCTGTCGCGGCACTGCAGTCAGGAAAGAGGGTATTCCTCGACAAGCCGATGGCACACAGGCTTGACGAAGCGGTCGTCATACGAAAAAAGGAGGTGGAAGCGGGCAACCCCCTGTTCATAGGTTTCACAAGGCGTTACGAGAAGACATGGTTGAAAACATTCGATCTCGTAAAGGATGGAGCAATCGGTGAGCCCAAGATGATACTGGTCAAGGATGTACTTCCCTACCACATATATTTCCACGACTGGCACCGGCGGATGGAGTGGTCCGGCGGCGTGGTTGCAGACAAGATATCCCATCTCTTCGATGCCTGCAACTGGTTTGCCCGAAGTGAAGCCGAGCGCCTTTCAGCCTTCGGAGGACGCACCGTGTTCGTGCCCGAGAAGAACCCGCCGCGGCGGTGCAGCGAATGTAATCGGGATTGTCCCTACAGGGTCGTGACCGTGCACGATGAATCGCGTCCTGATATGATGAAGGATTTCAGCAATTCAAGGCAGAGGGAAACTGCAATCGAGAAGATACATGACAACTGCGTCTGGCTTCCCGGTGCGGATATCAACGATCACGGTGTCATCAATATGGCCTATAAGAACGGCGTAAAGGCGTCGATATTCTGGAGTGTATTCGGCCCGGATTCGGACGATCAAGAAGTATTCGAGGTTGTGGGAAACCGGGGTAAAATCGTTCTCACGCGGCAGATCGGAGAGATTCTCGTTATCAGCGAATATGGAAAGAAACAGGAGAGAATAAACATGAAAACCGACACATTCGATAAGTCGCACTTCGGAGCGGACCATCAGCTGATTCACGAGCTGGATGCATTCCAGAGCGGTAACCCACCCGTCGTCTCAGGTAAGGAAGGACTTGCGGCGTCGAGGCTTGTAGAGGCTGCCCATCGATCGATACGCACGGGCGGTGAATTAACACATATGCGGGATATCGAGGATGTGTAACAGAGATAGGTTATTCCCTCAGTAGTTCGCCATATCTTTACCAATCCGGACTCTGAAAACCCTCTATGCTGTAACCCACTTGCTTTATTTTTTATGTGCCCTCTTTAACTTCGATAACTTCGTCTGCAGCAAGGCCGTGAGCCTCGAGGTGTACCGCCATATCCTCCTTGTGGGCATCTGCTACTGCATGAACCGTTAATCCTTCCACATTTTTGTGAACATCCATAAAGAGTGGCATATTGTCGCTACCTCCTCATTATTGGTGATTTACCTTTTATCTATCCACCAGTGCTCCCCCAAAACACTCGGCTCACCTCCATAAATACTTTTTCTTTTTCGGCTGAAAGGTTGATAGCTCCGTTCGATATCACCACATCAAATCTTTCATCGTCAAACGGTAATGCTTCAATGTGTTTCTTCATAAGGGATACCCGGCTAAAATTTGAAGAGGCGCGTAATTTTTCAGCTGTTCATCCGTCATATCAATGTTAATTACCTTCCCCTTTTCACCTACTTTCAATGCGGCTGCAAACATCTCCATACCCGAACCACTGCCGAGACCCAGGACGCTTTCTCCTGATTGGATATTTGCAAGACCAAAAGGATAACCGACTCCGGCAAATGAGTCAATGGCTTCCTGAGGAATTTGATCCAGCTCTTCTGTAACTGTTTTATAGTTCTCCCTCTTATCGTGAATGCTAACGATTAGGCTGAGCCGTGCCGCTTTAGAAGTGCTGGCTTCAGTGTTTTGAAACTGCCGGATCTTGGGGAAAACCAAAGATTCTTCTATAGATAAGTGAAGGAATGCAGAAGTGAACGGTACTAACCGGCAGTCCGATAAAAACGAGCATCCCGCCAAAAATATAACCCGCTTCATGAGATCCGGATTGAAATACCCACCCTGTAGCGATGAGCCAAAAGGCGCCGAGACCGCATGCAGAGCGACTTGGTGCGCCCCGTTTCGGTAGTGGTCAGGTTCCCGCCAGGTAACGCAGCCCATGATTGTAGATGAGGTCAAAGGGGTGGATCGGTAATGCAGCCCCTAACACTGCAATTGGTAGGAGAGCCCAAAGAATTGTCGATGAAGCGAGTATGGTCCCTGTTGCTGCTATTGTGGTAAAGAGTGCAAAAGCAAGACAAAGCCGTGGAACAGTTTCAGGCAACACCTGGCCTTCTATGCTGACAAATCCCTGTATTTCAAGTAAACGACGTGTTGTAGGAGAAATTGTTTTCACAGACTTGCCCCCTGCAATTTACAAGATGATTGAGCCTAACAACACCTTGTACTGTAAATATTTTATTTCCCTTCATGCATGATTTCTAATTCTCTGTTTTTGACCTAAGGTTATGGGTTGGGTAGTATGCTGTAAGTTTGCAAGCTATCATTTAATGAATCAGCAACAACGCGGTTTGACCTATGCTCCGAAGATCGACTTTGTCATGGATACCCAGTCACTGAGCCGCTGCCTGTCCCCGTTGATCGAGTACACGTCGCGGAAAAGAATTTCCACGTTGCAGTCCTTTGTTGCGGCGTAGGTTTTCTTCATATCTTCTTCAACGAGACTCCAGTCAGGGTTCGCTCCGCTGATATAAGCCGGAGTCGGCTTTCGTGAATAGACGTATTTCTTCCCAAGCAGTTCACCAATTTTTTTGAAGTCTGCCCATCCAGATACCGAAACCGACCTGAGGTTTGGAATCGCCTCTATGATCAGCTTGAGTCTGTCATCAACTGGTTCGCAGCATCCGTAGTAGATAAGTCCAAACCTGGAGCTTAAACGTGCCAGATAGGGGAGGAAAAACTCCTTGTACATATCTGGTGATATGCAGGTGGTCTCCTGTGATTCGGCCCATCCCCATAGATCTTTCAGTGATACCCTGTCACCGGTATTCGGATCCGGCAGGTCGGACACATAGCCATAACTCCTGGGGCCTGCCATCTGGTTATCCGTGTTCACCTCAAGAAGTCCTTCTCGTTCGAGAAAATCGAATAATCGAAGCCGATCATCATGCATGTAAGACATCAGCCAGTGTATCGTATCCGGTGAATCATAGAGCCAGTAGAGAAGGCCATCGTTTCCAATAAACCTGTAAATCTGCCAGGTAAGGCCGAAAAAGAACATGCCGGTCCATCCTTCATCTCCTGAGTCAGCGAGAAATGGGTCATAGTTCGCAACTTTGACCGGAAGTGTGTCGCCCATGATATCCTCAAGCATTGTTTTGAAATAGTTGGTCTTCTGCCGGTTAACAGCAATGCTTCGTTTCTTGAGTTTCCTGATGTCTCCTGGTTTCTTAATAGGAAAGTTAAAGGTGTAGGCGATGGAAGGTTCGTTTTGTTGTTTCGTGATTGGACGAACCTCAACCGGCACTCCGAAATCCGAGATCTTAAGCTGCCAGCCGATTCTAAAATAGGGCTCGATAACAATGTCGTCACCAACCTCTTCGGCATGTCGCAGCGTATCGCGCATGTTTCGCTCTACAGCCCTCAAAAACGGATCCTTACATAAAAGCTCCTCTGAAGCTACATAACCATCGATGGTAGAAGTCTCGATAAGTATGACCGGACGTTCCGGCTGCAGGTCATGCAAGTTCCTCCACAAGCGCTTTCTCTCGTTCATGATCGGCTTGGAAGCGTACTCCATCCACTTGCTTGCGAGTTCACGAATGATCTCTCTATCCTTTGCCGCGATCATAAACCCTCCCTATAAACTACCGTATTTTTTTAAAAGAGAAATATTCTCTACAATATGATCTCGATCATGTGGAAACATCCCGACAATCACGGCATCGGTATTCTTAATATTGCTGAATGCAAATTTAAATGCTCTCTCTGTATCCTGTGGTGTCTTACAGTTTCTTCCAGCAGCAAGTATCTTAAAAGCGAGACAGGGCTTCGAAACCTTTCGGATAGTTTCGCACATCCTCTCCCGATCGCTATCTTCGAAGCAATCCTCCGTGACGACGCCCGTTATTATATAGCTCTGTTTCCAACCCTTGATGCCCTTATACACATTGTAGAAGCTCGTCATATAAAAATCGATATCCCAGTTCTGTTCCTCGATGTACTCGATCACCTCCGGTTTGTGGCTCCCAACGCCGACTGCAACACCGCAGTCGCGAGCCGTTTTCATTTTATCCCTGACTTCATCGATCGAACCCGTATTCCAGTAATTGTCAGTTTCAGTACCATGATGGTATATTGCAATTGCTCCTGACTTAGCCGCCAGACGCATATTGGCACGTATATCCTTCATCTCACTCGCAGTCTGACATATGAATTTCAGTTTTCCCCCCTCCTGCCTGTGCTCCCGGAGAAGATGCAGTATCCAGCGGTCTGCCCTTCCCTGAAAGGCAGTGATACCGTGCGCTTCACTCTGTCTGAGAAGGGCTTTCGCATTATCCATGGAAAAATATTCTTCCATAGCCATGCTGAGTTCAGGAGAATAGTGACTGACACCTGAAATTGGATTGTTTCCGAGAATCAGACGGCTTATGCGGTGTCCTGCAAGCTCAATATGTGGAAGAGCAGCAATAACCTCCTCTCTTTTCTCGCCACGAGAACTCATCTATATTGCTCCCATGAAAAGATATCGATCAGAAATAAATCTGGATTTTTTTGTATCTTAGATTTTTAATATAGAACATCTATATATCCTCGTCCAATTTTTTAAAAAGTGTGGAATCGGATTGAAAGATCTATTGCTAGGAATCGACATCGGTACAACAG
>CAYFYU010000007.1:65948-79294 GCA_964347455.1 uncultured Spirochaetota bacterium
AACAGGCACCAAGTCGACCATTTTCACCTATCAGGGGCAACTCGTATCCGCAGGTCAGTCTGATTACAGTATGCTGCATGAACATCCTGGCTGGGCAGAGCAAGAACCCGAAGATTGGTGGAAGGCTGTGTGCATTGCAACCAGAGAAGCTGTCTCAAGAGCCCATACCGCTCCCGAAAGATTAGGAGGGATAGCCGTAAGCTCACAGGCCCCAACCCTGCTTCCATTAAACCGAAAGGGAACACCCCTTCGTCCGGCACTTATCTGGATGGACCGGCGTTCCGAGGCCGAGGCACAGAAGCTGAAACACGTTTGCGGTGATCGTACTATAGAACAGGTAACAGGAAACCGAGCCGACCCCTTTTACGTTGCACCAAAAATCTTGTGGTATCGAACTCATGAACCTGAACGATTCAGAGAAACATTCATCTTTGTTCAGGCGAACGGTTATATCAACTATCTATTAACCGGCAGACATGCCCTGGATATGGTCCACGCCGCCCTCCTTCAGCTCCGTGATTATGAAAAACAGCGGTGGTCTGAAACGCTCTGTGACGCATGTGGTGTTGAGCCGATCCATTTTCCACCTATTTATCCAGGGGATCATGTTCTCGGCGAGCTCACCCGGGAGGCTGCAGAAGCGCTTGGCCTGGTGCCTGGTATTCCGGTGATGGTTGGCACAGTTGATGGCGCATCTGCGGCTCTCGGAGCAGGAACCGCCCGTGCCGGTACGGCAGCTGAAATGACCGGCACATCGACGGTTCTTATCATGCCATCGGATCGCAGTATATCGGAGCCTGTATTCATAGCAATGCCTCACTGTGTACCGAAAAAATACCTCTTGCTCGGAGCCATGGCAGCTACCGGCGGCAGCCTGCGGTGGTTTCGGGATCAGTTCGGAACTTCCAGGGCACTCTCAGATTCACATGAGAAGGCGAACGAATACGACCTTTTAACCGAGGAAGCCTCACGAATCAAACCCGGATCCGATGGTTTGGTGTTCCTTCCCTATATGATGGGTGAACGCTCCCCAATCTGGCATACAAATGCGAGGGGGGTTTTCTTTGGCCTTACCCTTTCGACGACACGCGAAGCCATGATACGCTCCATAATGGAGGGAGCTGCCTTTGCCCTTCTTCACAATGTTGAGCGCGCGCAGAGTGCTGGGCTGGTGCTCGATGAGCTGCGATCCGTGGGAGGCGGTACCCGAAGTGCGCTCTGGAATCAGATTAAGGCTGATGTTCTCGGCGTATCAATACTGCTTCCTGAGACTTACACGGGAGCTGCTTTCGGTGCTGCCCTACTTGCCGGAATGGGCCTCGGAATCTATAGAGATATTGAAAAATCTCTAAAGACTATGGTAAAGATTCGGGCTCGCTACGAACCCAACCCTGAGAATCATCAACTGTACCGGAAGATATACAAGATATATCGGGCTTTATACGAAGACCTCAGAGGGGAGTTCGACAGGGCAGCATCAATCCAAACCAAATGGCAATGAACCCGGCTTGTTCAATTGCGTAAGGTCGTTATATGGAGTACAATTCTGTTACTACATTGATAAAGGAGATATATCCATGAGCGCAAAAATTGCAATGATCGGTGCGGGCAGCGTGGTGTTCTGCAAACTATTGATGGCCGACATCATGGCGACACCTGCCTTGGAGGGAAGTGAATTCGCTCTTATGAGCAGGACGCGTCCCAAACTCGAAAATATGGAAAAGTTCGCCAAGCGTATGCTTGAGGAAAATAAAATAGAGGGAAATGTCTGGTCCACGCTTGATCGGCGAGAAGCAATAAAGGAAGCAGATTTTGTGGTAGTTATGATTCAGGTCGGCGGAGTCGATGCATTCGAACTCGACTATAGAATCCCTCTAAAATACGGCGTCGATCAATGCGTCGGTGACACTATGGGCCCTGGGGGTATTTTCAGGGGCCTGCGAACGATACCGGTCCTTATTGACATTGCACGGGACATGGATGAACTCGCAAAACCTGGAGCCATCATGCTCCAGTACTCGAACCCAATGGCTCTAAACTGTCTCGCCATAGGCAAGGCGACGCCTATTGTTTTTACCGGCCTCTGCCACGGGATACAGACCACCTTGCAGGAGATTGCCACCTGGCTCAAAATACCCAAGGAGGAGATCACCTACACCTGCGGCGGCACCAATCATCTGGACTGGTTTCTCACCCTTCAGAGAAATGGAGAGGATCTCTATCCCAGGCTGCAGGAGGTGTTTGAAAAGCCCGAGTACTACAAAGCTGAGAAGGTGCGAGCTGAGATGTTTCGGCAGTTCGGATATTTTGCTACCGAGACGACCGGACACACGAGCGAATACGTGCCCTATTTTCGGAAAAATAAAGAAGCCATGCAGCTTTACTGCAACGAACCCGGATTCGGCGGTGAGACCGGGGCCTATTACAGCTGGTGCAAAACCGTTGCGGAGAAGTATAAAGACAAGAACATGCTCGACTATGAATCGACAAAGATAGAGGAGCGAAGCATCGAGTACTGCTCGTATATAATGGAAGCTGTTGTCACGGGCAAACCATTCCGATTCATGGGGAACGTCCGAAATGACGGCTACATAAAGAACCTGCCCGAAGGGTGCTGTGTTGAGGTCCCAACCTTTGCCGATGAGACGGGACTCCACCCTTCAACCATTGGTGAACTTCCGCCACAGTGCGCCGCTCTGAACCGTACACAGATAAATGTTCATATACTTGCTGCTGAAGCCTCTCTGACAGGAGATCCCGAACACATCGTGCATGCCATTGCTCTGGATCCGCTCTCAGGGGCTGTCTGTACACTAAAACAGATCCGGGATATGGCAACAGAGATGCTCGAAGCGCAGCGAAGCTGGCTGCCACAGTTTAAGGGAAAGAAAATCGTTCCCAAACCAACGATATCCATCCCGAAGGGAACTGAAGCGGTTCATGCACCACCCGACCCTGCGCAGGCCATACTCAAGCGGTTCATCAAGCTTGCAGAGCAGAAGGTGGATTGAGGTTGCAGCATCAACTGGATCTCCATTATGTCCCAATCTCTAAGAAAGTTTCTATGCCTGTATATAATCCATTGTAAACGTTTTTTAGATGTCTGATTCTCAGGATTACAACTATTAGCTTATTTTTCTTAATTTCATAAACGATACGATAATCAGAGATGCGATGGCTGAAAAGGCCCTTGTATTTTCCTTTTAATTCTTTCCCGGAACATGGGTCTTTAGCAATAACATTTTCAATAACTTCGAAGGCTCTTTTTACTATGGGCTTGTCGAGCTTCCTCAACTCTCTCAAGCAGCGCTTTTCTATTTCAATCGCGTACACTTATTTGAGTCCTAGTTCCTCTTTCGCTTCTCTAATGTGAATTGACTCTCCGCCTTTTCTTTGTTTCGCCAGCTCATAATCCTCTATCTCATCGAAATAGTCTTTCAAGGCCTGATTAACATAATAGCTTTTTTTTCGATGTGTCTCAGCAGCAAGCCTTTATAACTTACGGGCCAATGCCTTATCAATGGTAATACTGATTGGTTTTGTGGCCATACTCTTGCTCCACGATTATTTTAATATTTGCCGTAATTACTGTATTCCGGCACTATTATTACTAAAATATCATTTTTTCAGGGTGGCTCAGTTTAGGTAAGGACTGTGCTGTTCATGATTAAGTGACTTCGATATTTTGTCACCATAATTATGCCCAGACTCCGGGGATAGGTTTTCCGCAATAGCTACACTTTCCTTCCCTTACCTGTATCTCGGCGACCATGTATCCCGCCCGCTGAATGATCATTTTCTTACATCGGGGGCAAAAGGTATTTTCACCCTCATGCCCCGGAACATTCCCGATATAGACATACTCAAGGCCGGCATCAAAAGCCACCGATCTCGCCCGTTCAAGAGTCGAAACCGGTGTCGGTGGAAGACTGTTGAGTTTGTACAGCGGATAGAAGCGTGAAAAATGGACCGGTGTGTCCGCCCCCAATTCTCTCTTTACCCAGAGGCACATCTCCCTTAATTCTGACACGCCATCATTCAACGTCGGGATGATGAGATTTGTAATCTCGAGATGAATTTTCTTTCCTTTCAGTATCTTCAGTGTTTCAAGTACGGGGGATAGATATCCGCTACAAAGCTCCTGATAAAAGGTATCTGTAAATCCCTTCAGATCGATATTGGCTGCATCGAGTACCCTACACAACTTCTCGAGTGGATCAGGATTGATGAATCCATTGGAGTGAATCACATTCAGAAGGCCAGCATTTCTCGCAATGTAACCCGTATCCAGGGTGTACTCGCAAGATATGGTGGGTTCCACATACGCATAGGCAACAGAGGGGGCACCCATCTCTTTAGCTTTCTCAACTACCATTTCGGGAGAGACATCGTAGGAGTAAACATCCTCAGGTGAAGCCTGGGAGATCTCCCAGCTCTGGCAAAATTTGCAGTGAAAATTGCACCCAACGGTCGCGACTGTTAGGGAGCTTGTTGAGGGAAGAACGTGGAAAAGAGGTCTCTTTTCTATGGGATCCAAATGCATGGCACAGGGATTCCCATATACGAGACTATAACATTCTCCCTCCCGGTTTTCCCGTACCCTGCAAAAACCCCTTTTTCTTTTAGGAATACGACAACGCAGGGGACAAAGTTCGCAGCGTATTTCTCCTTTGTCAAGCTTCGTGAACCAGGGAGATATCTTTGTCTTCACGAGACCCTTTTTGACGAGCTGTGCATGTGAGATTTTCGGCAAACCGAGCAGGGAGGAGCACCACAGAAGGCAGATACCTGTCCCACAAAACCGAATAAAATCTCTTCTCGTCAGTCCGGTAATATCTCTATCCTGATTCTGTGTATTCACACCACTAGACTATCCCGAAATGGATTCTTAGGTCAATACCTTTAAATTCAACCCCTTTAAAAAAAATCAATTTTATTGTATAATTTATACATCGTTGCACAGTGCATGAGGCGGTACAATGAAGCTTACCCGCCGAGATTTTATCAAAAGAACCCTCGCTGTTGGGGGAACATTCCTCCTCTCCCTTTCACCTATCTATGCCATACCGAAAAAAAGTGAAGAGCTATGGATTCCCGCCTATGAGCGGCTGGAGAGAGAGGGGGAGTTCACCGACAGGATTGAGAGGGCTTATGCACTCTTCGAGAGCTGTGAGTGCTGTCCGAGGCGCTGTGGAGTGAATCGGCTACGGGGTGAGCGCGGATTCTGCCGCGCACCTCATAAACCGGTAATCTACAGCGCCCATCCCCATTTTGGTGAGGAGATTCCGCTGGTCGGCCAGAGTGGATCGGGTACCGTCTTCTTTTCAAACTGCAACCTCCGCTGTGTATTCTGCCAGAACTGGCCCATCTCCCATGAGGGCAGGGGCAGGGAGGTCAGGGATAGAGACCTGGCGGATATGATGATCGGATTGCAGAGCATAGGTTGTCACAATATAAACCTCGTCACACCCACCCATGTCATGCCGAATATCCTGAACGCCACCCGGATTGCTCTGAAAAAGGGACTGCACATTCCGCTGGTTTACAATACCAGTGGCTACGAGCGATTGGAAATAGTGAAGCTCCTTGACGGCATTGTAGATATCTATCTACCCGATTTCAAATATACGGATCCCGATATGGCAGCTCAATATTCATCCGGAGCTTCAGATTATCCCGAAATAGCTGAGAAAGCGATTTATGAAATGAACCGGCAGGTCGGTGTGCTCAAGGTTGACAAACGCGGAATTGCCCGGCGGGGTTTGATCATCAGGCACCTGGTCATGCCGAATCGGGTTGCCGGGACTAAGGAATTCGTTAAATGGGTGGCCCTGAACCTTCCCAAGTCTACCTATGTAAACATAATGTCGCAATACCGCGTTGAGTACAAGGCATACGAGTATCCAGAAATTGCCCGTGGAATTACTGTCCAGGAATTCTTAGAGGCAGTGGGATGGGCTAAAAAATACGAATTAACCAACCTCGACTATCAAACCCGTGCTGTATGGAAATTTTACCAGAAGTGAAAACCCTACTGTGAACCTTCAAATCTCTCTATTATGGCACGAATCTCCTTTTGCTGACTCTCTTCAAGGGGCGCAACACTGTGATTCTTCAATATCCAGCTTGCCTTATCGTAGGCTTTCTCAACTATATCCTTCTTTCCACCCCTCTGCCAGTTCTCGTAGATCTCCCTCGTTGATACCATGGGTTCCCAATGTTCTCCACTTCTGAGATGATGCAGGGTGTGCTCCTCACCGAGGTAGTCTCCCTTTGGACCGACCCTCTCTATGAGGTCGAGTGCGAGAGAATCGTCATCTACACGGATACCGCGGGAAAGTCTCCCTATGTAAGAAAAAATCTCATTGTCCAGAACCAACTGCTCATAGCTCACCGTCAATCCCGTGCTGAACATACCGCCATTGACGATAAGGTCTGTCTTACCAAGAAAAGCACCCCATGCGGTCGCACACTTTTCCCACGCCAGCTGTTCATCCATAACATGTGCGTCCGTATCAGGGGCAATGGTATGATAGGGCAGTTTGTAATATTCGGCAAGCTGCGATCCTGCGATTCTCATAAGCACAGTTTCGGGGGATCCGATCAGCACGTTTGCCTGCCGCATGTCGAATGTTGACCAGCCACTCCCGTAGATCACCGGTGAGCCTGGACTGATGAGCTGACTGAGGACGACTCCCGATAGGGTCTCTGAATTGTGGACCGTGAGATGCCCGGCGAGCGTGTGGGGCGATGTGACACCGGCAAAAGGCTGGGGCAGGAGGCAGAGCGGGACTCCTCTCCTTACAGTAGCTACAAGAGCTTCTCCGGCTCCCCTCTCCCAGGTCAACGGCGATGTGGGCGACAGCTGGCATATGAGAGGAGGCCTATTTTTCAACTCACCCGTACCGGTCACAACGGTGGCGACTTCAAAGATTGCCTCAGCAACCTCCATTCTCTCAGGAGAAAAAAAGATAGGTTTCAGTGTATTGTTGAACGTTGCATCGACAGCATGAATGAGGGATGACTCCGGTTTTACATCCTGCGGCATAGCCTCGATACCAACGATATGGAGATCGGAAAGATAATCGGTGAGTAGTGCAAATCTAGTAAGGTCTTTTTTAGTTGCAATTCTTCTCTCACCGCTTTCATGTTCCATCACGTAAATAGCGTTATGCCCGCTTGCAGTATAACTGCGTCCGCTTCCCAGTTCAGCGCAGATGCTGCCCATTCGGCTATAGATTTTGAACCCTCCTGGTACAGTGGAAAGGCATTTCTCAATTATTCCTACAGGGAATTTAACCACTCTCTTTTTCACATCGGTATTTAATCCATGGTCACTGCATATTCTCAGCACCTCGTCACTGTAGACAAATACACCGGTGTTTTGCAGCACCCTCAGTGAATTCTCATGTATCCTATCAAGTTCATCTTTGCTCAGGATTTTTACCTTCTCAATTTTCTCCATTCTTTCGGGTTCCGTACTCCCTACAATTTGTCTACTCATGGCCAATTAAAAAAACAATGCTTTTCCCAACCGGTACACAGTGCCTCAATATTCTCGAGAGGAACATCTTCGCTTGGTATGGCATATATCATAAGGCCACCTTCAGAGGATCCAATAGTCTGCACAATATCCTTTATCTGCCGATCGATATCTTCTGGACTGCAAAAGGGCAGCATCTGTTCATCAATATCGACCATTGCACACAACTTGCCGCCGTACGCCCTGGCGATACCTTCAATAGTGTTTGCCCTCACCTGAGGGTCGTGGATGGAAACTCCACACTCAACAAGATCATCGATAATTTCCAGCAAATTCCCGTCCGACGAGTACCATACATGGACACCTGCCTCTCTACAGGTTTGATACATTTTTCTATAAGCAGGCTTCAGAATTTTTCTGAAAACCGTTGGACTGAACATCAGCCCGTTCTGAGTCCCAATATCACCATGAAACCACATTACATCTATCCCTATTTCAAGATATTTCTCTATGTACCTCATATTATAATCAAGGACAATGTCGATCAGCGTATATAGCTGGGGTGGTTCGGTTATGAAATCAACGAGCAGGTTTTCAAGACCCCGTAAAAACTGCAGGCGATCGAAAAATCCAACCTGAGCAAAGGATTCAGGTTCCCCTATTACCGGCAGCCCTCTCCTCTTTGCATCTTCCGCTATTTCCTCCATACTAGCCCAATTAATCTGGGTACTGGGATCCGGTATTTTCATTGTACTGAGATTATTCCAGTCAGCCAGCGGATGCTGTACAACCTGTCCAAGGTTGCCATCCCGGACGTTATACCATACACATCCCCAATCATCCTCATAATAGGTATGGTATTGAAATAGCGGGTCTTCTCTATCAAACCAGATTTTTTCTCCCTCTTCAGAGTCTGAAAAAATAAGGGGGTGCCGCCTTACAACCTCCTCGAGTTTCTCTCCATACTTCTTCCATACAGCTGGAAACATCTCAAATTTAATCGGAATCCACTGTGGATTTCTCCTCTCTATTGCTCTTATAAAATTCTCCCGCTCGCTTATGGTTTTATACTTCAAGGATAGAATACCTCGTTGGGTGAAATTTCCGAACGCCCCATAAAGCACATGAAATGTTCATATAGTATATACATAACTGGTCTGAGCACAAATTTATATTTATCATTAAAATCGATTCCAAGATTTATTTATTTTTTAACTATTTATGGAATAATCGAATTCTCGAAGCAACAGGTGTATTTAACTTTTTTCAAAAGGAGATGAAAGCGTATGCTGGAAGGTTTTGTGAGAAGGATCAATCCACTCCAGATAATGACCGAACCTGAGGTCCGGCGGGTGCATTCGGGTGTGCTGGAAGTTCTCGAGAACACAGGCGTGAATTTCCTACACGATATGACACTCGAACTGTTAAAGGAAAAAGGGTGCACTGTCGATTTCGAGAGCAAACGCGTGAAAATTCCGGGCCAGATAGTTGAAGAAGCCATACAGAAAACACCGTCTAACTTTACAATGAAAGCTCGGGACCCAAAACACGACCTGTGCATCGGTGAAAATAGGCTTTACTTCCTGGCAGGAGCAGGGTTGAGGATTGTAGATCTGGATAGCTGGGAGGCGAGACCGGCAACTGTGAAAGAACTCGATGATGCCTCGGTTGTTTCGGATGCCCTCGAGAGTGTGCACATGGTTGCCGACACTGCCCCTTATACCGATATCGTCGGCGTTCCGCCTGCAATGACATCACTGGTGGATATTGCCAGTCATCTGAGAAACACGACAAAAATTACCATAACGGACAACGGGAACGATCTTGAGCTCTTCCATATAAAGATGGCACGCACCGTTGGTGTTGACATACTTGCATTCATTGGCTCATCTGCTCCCCTCACCTACGATGAAGATTCCTGCAAGGCTATTTTCAGATACACGGAGGCCGGATACCCCTTTTTTCTCATAAGCAGTGACATGATGGGGGGAACTGGTCCTGCCACCATAGCCGGTTCACTGGTAACAACACTCGCTGAAATTCTGGCGGGCATTGTTCTCATACAGCTGTTGAGAAAAGGAACGGGTGTTATAGCAGGTGACTATACAATGCCGATGGACATGAGGACTGGTCACCCCTGTTTTTGTGACCTCGCCACCGCTCTCCATACAGCGGCATTCAATCAGATCTTGCAAAAATACCAAATACCTGCTTTTGCTAATTGCCCGGGCATGAGCAGTGCGAAAACGATCGATGTACAGTCCGGCTACGAGAGGTCGATGTCGACCCTTAATGCTGCACTTTCAGGGGCCAACCTTATCGTACTCCACGGCAGTGTCTACGGTGAATACACATACCACCCCGTCTGTGCCGTGCTGGACGATGATATAGCAACATGGGTTGGTCATTTGATTGAGGGATTCGAGGTCAACGATGAAACACTTGCCCTGGACCTTATAAAGCAGGTCGGACCAATCCCGGGCTCCTACCTTGACAAGAAACATACACGTATCTGGTGGAAGAGTCAGCAATTCACACCAAAGTCGGCTGACCGGACAACCTATCCCGAATGGATTGAAGGGGGGAAAAAAACAGCACTCGACCATGCCAAGGAAAGGACTGAACAGATACTGCGACACCACAGGGTACCACCGTTAGACGAGGATACCAACAGAGCATTGGACGAGATTTTAAAGGAAGCAGAAGCGCATTACAGATCGACGGGCTTACTCGAATAGTCACCCGAAGGTTTGCAGGGACGAGCTGATGAATAGGAGTGTTGTGATTCTCAGAAATACTGGACATGGTATCAATGATATCTACTGGTATGTACTCCCCTCTCTACTGCCCATTATTCTCGAACAGTTCGACATGAAGTATGGAACTGCAGGCGGTTTGCTCACTGCATTCATAGGCGTTATTGCCGTATTCTCGTTTATTTTAGGAAAGGTATCTGATTATATTCCAAGGCATGTTGTCATGGGTTCAGGATTTCTCCTGGCATCAATATTCCTCCTTAGTGCCGCACTGATGGACAACTATAATTCTTTCCTGGCGTGCATTCTTGTTACCGGTATCGGTGTAGGTTCCTTCCACCCCGTTGTCTACGCTCTCATAGATGAGACAACGGAGCACAGACAGGGCAGTGCGTACGGTATGTTTGAGTTTTGGGGAGCAATAGCGATTTTTTTCATGTTTCTTCTCCACGGGCTGCTGCTCAAACAGTTAAACTGGAGAACAATCATCCTGATAACCAGTACACCGGGATTGGTAGTTGGCTCTCTGTTTTTTTTCTACTCTGGAAAGTTTCAAAATAGCTATGAGCGTCCTGATAAATTCGTTTCAAATGCAGAGAATACACAGCTTTTGCTCTTTATTATCTTCCTTGTGGTTGTAACTTCGCGATTTTTCAGTATTATTGCCGTTGTGAATTTCACGCCCATTTATCTTGTGAGGGAAATTGGACTGCCAAAAAATATTGCTAGCTACACAACCGGAATCTACTTTTTGGGTGCACTTATATTTACGCCGTGTGCAGGGAGACAGTGTGATTTACGGAGCCCTTTTGTGGTGCTTCTTCTTTCAACCCTAATCGCCTTTCCAATGATTATTCTCATAAGCTTACCACATCCGCGGTGGATCCTGCCCTTCTATCTATTCCTGCTCGGTGGAGCTTACTACGGATCAGGGCCTGCCATGAACATCATTATTGCACGGATGGGAAGTAATTTAGGAAAGGGTGAGGCATTCGGGTATTTTACGGCCTTGATAGCAGTTGCTTTTTCATTTAGTCCACTCCTCTTTGGTCTATTGGCCGACAGAATAGGTTTAAGAATGTCCATGAGAATCTTCAGCCTCCCCCTTCTGTTTAGTGGGATTGTTCTCTTCGTGCTGTATACCATAACGAGATCGGATTAAGACTGCTGAAATTAACCGCTATTATACCTATTAGTGGCACACTCTTCTCCATATCAACTCATGTGAGTATACACCACGTTCGACCACCCCAGCATCTTTTTGTTCGGGAGCCTTTCTCACTGAAAAGAGCGTCAGGGCAAGATCCATATGATGCCAGAAGTGGTGCATGGGTCGTATCCTTCTCAAAGGGTTCGGTGCTCACATCAGGAATGTCATATGAAACGGCTTTTATAGGTGCATCGAAGCCGAGATCGGAGAGACGAGAAAAAACCTTCCGGTAAAACTCTGCAACAGAGAGGTTTTTCAGTTTTATCCTCTCTATCTGCCCTTTGCTCGTTGTTATATCAAGAAAATGGTCTATAAAATCAAACTCAACGGTGAAATTGTAGCCCTATAGGGTATCGGAAGGATGGTAAGTCCCCGTGATGAAACATACAATGGTACATGCCACCAGTGGTTTTTTGGTGGAAAATATTCATCCTCTTTCATCATATGAACTCCTTGCTCACATCGAATTTTCAATCACACTAATAGACGTGAAACGCTTCCTGTATGAAATCAACCCAAATAGACCAACAAAATTTATTACTTGATGTCTCTACAAAACTGGGGTATACCAAAACCTGACGTTAATGGTTAGGAAATTATGGTTACCATGGACCTCACGGATAAGACCGCTCTTATTACTGGAGCAAGCCAGGGTATCGGTGCCACCACAGCTCTATCTCTTGCCCATGCGGGAGCACAGGTGGTGATAAACTATGTGCGGGATCCGAAGGGTAAAAACCGAACAGGAGCAATGCTCACAGCAGAAAAAATCGGTAGAAACGCTATTGTGTTAGAGGCTGATGTCCGTAATCCAAAAGCTGTAGAGACCTTGTTCGATCGATCTATCGATCACTTTGGAAGCTTGCACATTGTCGTGAATAACGCAGGTATTATCAGTGATCGCACCGTAAAGAAGATGAGCCAGGAAGAATGGCAGACAGTCATCGATACAAACCTCACAGGAACGTTCAATGTGTGCAGGGCAGCGGCGATCAGGCTCCAGGATGGCGGGAGAATAGTCAACCTCTCCTCTATTTCAGGCGTCATTGGTTTCTTCGGGCAGTCGAACTATGCAGCATCAAAGGCGGGAATAATCGGCTTGACACGTGTTCTGTGCAGAGAGCTGGCAAAGCGCCACATTACAGTAAATGCTGTGGCTCCTGGTGTGGTTTTAACCGAGATGGGTCTGACCATACCCAATGAAATAAGAACACAGATGCTCAAATCCATTCCACTTGGCCGCTTCGGTGAACCTGAAGAGATAGCTGGTGTGATTCTATTTCTGTGCAGTGATCTTGCCTCCTACATCACGGGCCAGATCATCCACGTCAACGGAGGGTGGATCGGATGAGCCTAAGTGTTGAATCAAAGATCTGCTCGGCCGATGAGGCTGTGCGGCTGATACAAGATGGACAGACCATTGCGACCGGGGGCTTTGTCGGGGCAGGGATCCCGGAAGCTCTGTTGTCGGCACTGGAGCAGCGGTTTCTCGAAACTCTGAAACCAAAAAATCTGACCCTCGTGGATGCAGCCGGTCAGGGGGATGGAAGAAACAGAGGTGCGAACCACCTCGCCCACAAGGGATTGATAAAGCGGGTTGTAGGAGGACACTGGGGACTTGCGCCAAAGCTGGGAAAATTGGCCGTCGAGGGGTCTATAGAGGCATATAATTTTCCTCAGGGGGTGATCTGTCAGCTTTTCAGGGACATTGCTGCAGGACGGCCAGGCTGCATCACCCATATAGGTATGGATACCTTTATCGATCCTCACGTGCAGGGCGGACGACTCAACGATAGAACGCCACCTCATCTTGTGGAAAGAGTGGAGCTGGATGGAAAAACCTGGCTTTGGTACAAATCGTTCCCAATCCACATCGGTTTTATCAGAGCCACGGCAG
>CAYFYU010000007.1:79304-79757 GCA_964347455.1 uncultured Spirochaetota bacterium
AACTCCGCGAAACTGTCGAGCGAACGGCCCAGCGACGCCTGGTCGCGCAGCCACGGCAGCTGACCAATTTGGGAATTTAATGATGCACAGGGAAGCTGTTTTCGGCGAGATGCTGCCAATTGCGCAGGCGGCACACAACTGCGGTGGATTGGTGATAGCACAGGTTCAGAAAATATTGGATCGTCCTGGTAATCCACAGCATGTACGGGTTCCGGGCATACTGGTCGATCGAATCGTGATCGCCCAACCTCACGAACACGAACAGACTTTTGCGGAAAAATACAATCCGGGGTACTGTACTGCCCAGCCTCTCCATGGATCATCTGCTCCCTCGATAGATAAACTCGGTTCCGGTGCCCGCCGCATTATAGCTTCACGGGCCTGTGATGAAATTCCAACCGGCGCGATTGCAAACCTCGGTATAGGAATGCCTGAGGAAATCGCGAAAATAGC
>CAYFYU010000007.1:79767-83650 GCA_964347455.1 uncultured Spirochaetota bacterium
TGGGTAGCTTCATCCTGACAGTGGAGAGCGGGCCCATCGGAGGCATTCCTGCAGGAGGATTGAGCTTCGGTGCTTCACTGTACCCCCAGGCGGTGATAGAACAGCCCGCGCAGTTCGATTTCTACGATGGACAGGGACTTGACTTTGCCGCTCTGGGCATGGCGCAGGTGGACGGAGCTGGGAATGTCAATGTTTCAAAGTATGGCGACAAACTGTCCGGTGTAGGGGGTTTTGTCAATATAACCCAGACTGCACGTCGTGTTGTTTTTTGCGGTACTTTTACTGCCGGCGGGCTCGAGATACTGGTCGACCGTGGTAGGGTCACCATAGTGCGAGAGGGGATGGTACGAAAGTTTGTACAGAGGGTGGATCAGTTAACCTTCAGTGCAAGAGGTGCGCTTGCTAGAGAACAGGATGTTCTCTACGTCACCGAGAGGGCTGTATTCCGTCTGCGCAGGAAAGGTCTCCAGCTGATAGAAGTCGCTCCCGGAGTCGATCTCGAAAAACAGGTGATTTCTCTGATGGCATTCAAACCGATCATCCGCCACATAGACATAATGGATAAAGATTGTTTTCGATGAAAAAACGAGCATACCCTATTACTGTGCTACGAGCAGGTGGTTGAACTGTTTGAGCGATTTGTACAACTCCTTGTACTTCTGATACTTCTCCTCATACTGCTCTGTCATGTGGACATTCGGCTCGAAACAGCGTTTCGGCTTGACGAGCCGCTCGACTGTCTCGCGCAGCGAGGAAAAGACGTTTATGGATTTTCCGGCAAGTATAGCTGCACCCAGGGATGCAGCTTCTGAAACCGGAAGTGAATACACCGGTTTGCCGAATACGTCCGCTTTCATCTGCAGCCATTTCTCACTCTTTGAACCGCCGCCGATTGCCCGTATCATCTCTATGTGGACACCAGCATCTTCAAGACACTCGATATTTATCTTCATCTCGTAGTTAATGCTGTCGATGATGGCGCGGCAAATATCCTCCTTTTTAACATCCAGGGTCAGACCGACAATTGCGCCGCGTGATTTGGCATCCAGATAGGGCGTACCTGAGCCCACGAAATGTGGAAGAATAAACAGGTCCCGGATCTCCTGTCCCATCTCATCAAATAGTATCTCATAGGCATCTTTTCCCTGCTTGCGGGCACGCTCTATCGCCTCTGTTCCAAAATTATCACGGTACCAGCGGACCAGCAAACCGCCGGTAAGATTAAATCCGATGGAACAGTACATATCCTCAAAGACATGGGGATAACAGCAATAGTTGAACTGTAGCATTTTGTCGTCAAGAAAAACCTCCTCCATCACCGGTAAAATGCAGTCATTGGATCCGGTGGCATTCATTGCGCACCCGGACATTACAACCCCAGACCCGAGAGCGCCGCAGGGCTGGTCGTGGCCACCTGTAGCAACGGTGACCTTTCTCTTGAACCCGATCTCCTCGGCAACATCCCCTGTAACCTCGCCGATTGCTGTGCCTGAAGGGAAACACTCCGCCAGCTTGTCCTTATCCACACGGGCCAGACCAATCATCTCATCAGACCACCTCCTGCTGGTCACATCGAATGCCATGGTCCGTGCAGCAAGCGAGTGATCAAGCGCAGCTTTTCCCGTCAGCCTGTATATAACATAATCTTCGCAGCACAGGAATTTCCATGCTCGCTCATACACAGCCGGTTGATGCATTCTGAACCACATCATCTTGCTCAATGTATGCATAGGATGCAGGGGCATTCCGGTAACCGAGAATATTTTCTTGGCTCCAACATTTTCGGCCCACCACTGCTCCTGTTCGATCGTCCTGCTATCAAAGGTAACGACGATATTTGCGAGCGGGTTTCCCTGATGGTCGAGGGGCACACAGGATTCCCCCTGTGAAGACAACGCCAGAGCCTCCACAGGATCCGATTCGACTGCAGAGTTTATCTGAGAAAGCGTTTCTTTGACATACTTCCAGACCTGATGTGGATCCAGTTCAGCTGCGCCGATAAAGGGATAGAGCAGTGGATACTCTCTCCCTGCTGATGCGAGCATGTTGCCTTCATGGTTAAAGGCAACAGCCTTACATCCGGTGGTACCGATATCCAGACCAATGAGGCTCATTTTTCTCCCTGTAACGTTACGAATAACACAATCAGTTGCATATCCACACCGTCGAGGTCAACCTCCCTGCCGAGAACCACCCCGCGCCTCCCCTCATGGTTTTATCAGTACCTTCAATCGCGCCTCTCTTCGTGCCGTGTCCAGTGCTCTGTTTATATCCTGCAGGGGAAATCGGTGGCTTATATACTTCTCCATATCGATTTTTCCACTCTCAATAATGCCCACTGCTTCTTTGACTTGGGCTGGAGTAGAACCATGGGTACCACGAATGCAGCACTCCTTGTAATGTACCAGATTGGTATCCAGTTCAACAACACTGTTGTTCCGAGGCAGACCACTAAAAAAATTAACACTACCCCTCTTTGCCGTAATTTCAACAGCCTGTTTCTGTGCATGTGGGGAAGAACATGCTGTGACAACAAGATCAACACCTCGTCCGCCGGTGATGCGCATAACCTCGTCTTTAAATTGCTCAGAGGATGAGTCTAAGTAGAAATCCGCACCGGTTACACTGCTTTTCTCCAACTGAACAGGAGAGATATCGGTAAGAATTGTTGTGCCTGCACCATACATTCGCGCAAGTTCCAGAATGAAACATCCCAGAGGCCCTGCACCCATTACCACAACTACATCCCCCTCTTTTACTGGTGTCAGAGAAAAGCAGTGGATTGCACATGACAAAGGCTCGGATAGTGCTGCTTTTTCAATGTTTTCTGCTCTCTCAAGCTTAACTACACCCCCACATCGCAAAACCGTTCCTGATAGAGCAATATATTCTGCAAATCCACCATCGCTGTCGTAACTGATAATGTGGATGCTGTCGCACATTTCATAGTAGGTCCTCCTGCATGAATCACATCGCAGACAGGGAATTGTCGGAGCAATAACGACCGGATCTCCAGGACGAAAACCATCAACCTGTGAGCCTCTTTGTTCGACAATCCCTGAAAGCTCATGCCCGGTCACCCGGGGAAGCTCCATCGTTCGTCTTTTACCGCCTTCCAGCTTGACATCGACATTTTTCATAACCCTTAGGTCGGTACCACAAAAGGCGCAGGTATTTACCCTTACCAGGAGCCCGTCATCCGGGCAGGCGGGAATAGGGATCTGTCTTAACTTGAAATACTCCTCTCCGTTAAACTGTGCAGCTAACATACTGTCCATTAATTTTTCTTCACGATTATAGCACTTCTTTGGCGATAGCTTTGAGATTTTTCAATCCTTCGATTGCCAGGACCTCTCCTGATTCAGCAAATTGTCTCCAAATTGAACAGAGCCTGTTTATTTCCTCAAAACTGGGATCAAATGATTCAATCACCAAAGGACCGTTATATCCAACTTTTTTCAATGCTTTGAAAAATTCCTTCCACGGCACGAGCCCGGTTCCCGGGATTCCCCGGTTATTCTCACAGGTGTGTACATAGGCCAGATAATCTTTACCACATATTTCTACCGCTTTTGTGAAGCTTTCCTCCTCTCTTATCATGTGGAATGTATCGAGATGCACCTTAACGTTTCCCGTACCAACGTCATCGCAGTAACGAACAGCATCCTCTGCAATATTGAGAAAATGAGTCTCGAATCGATTGACCACCTCTACTGCAATGATCAGGTCACTTCTCTCCTTCGCATATTCCGCGACTTCACGCAGCGCTGTCACGGACCAATTCCATTCCTGTAGGGTTCTCGGCTTCCCCGATCGATACCCCCAGGCAGCATAGGGAATACCACCGAGTATTTTTGAACCCAATTCGATGTTCAGGTCCACT
>CAYFYU010000008.1:0-1975 GCA_964347455.1 uncultured Spirochaetota bacterium
TATCGGCCTCCTGCTCCGGAGGTGATTATTCCGATGGGAGCGTAGGTATTCGGTTTCGCTCCGCTTCACCTCACACCTACGCATGTGAGACTAACTCTGGAAGTGGTACAAAGTGTGGGGGCTGGTCAGTTTTACTCTGAAAAGATGAAAAAAATTCTGAAGTTTTTCTTCAACCTGAGGGGAAGAGCATGTGAGCCGTACATACTGGAATCCGATTCATCTTGAGAACTGAAGATCGACTGATTTTTCTCATGAGTTTTTAATAATTGACAAAAACAAATTACATCAATTAATTAATTTTAAATCCTCATATCTGGATATTGTATCTTGTTGGTAATAAAACATTGGAGGTAGTGCAATGACAGGTAAGAAAATAACGGGAATCATATTGCTCATTATTGGGGTAGTAATCTTGATCTTATCCTTGACGGCAGATTTTATTGCCATTGGACCATTGGGGGGATCCCCGGGATTTGGTTTTCAGCAGATCATTGGTACAGCAATAGGGGTGATAATTGCTGCAATCGGCTCTATTTTGATAGCGAAAAAGTAAATACCGACATGACAAGTTGATACCTCTTTATCTTCTCTCAAATACCATGTTTTGATAAGTTTCAACAAGAGTAAAACCTAATTCCTTTAAACAACAGGAAATTCCCTACCACTTGACCGCATCAAGATGCGAATTATTGTACTTTATTAAATAGACCCAAATTTAGGTAAAAAAATAATATTAACATGTTAATTTTACTTATTTCGGGTAAAGTTCAATTTGAAAAAGAGATGGATTCATGAAGATATTTGAATTTTTTGCCAAGAGGCATATTCTTGCCACACTTTTTACCATTACGATTCTCATACTTGGATTAAATTCCGCACGAACTTTGAAACGAGATCAGTTTCCAGAAGTTGATTTCGGGGAAGTTGTCATAACTACAGTATATCCTGGGGCTTCTCCTGAAGATGTCGAGCTGAACGTCACAAATAAACTTGAGGATGAGCTGAAAAATGTTAATGGAATTGAGCGCATGACCTCGACGTCTGTCGAGAATGTTTCGATCATCGATGTCGTGATAGACCCCGACATAAACGATCAGGAAAAGGTCAAGGACGATATACGTAATGCGGTGGATCGTGTTGCTGATTTTCCAGAGGAAGTGACTGAATCTCCACTCATTACCGAAATAAACACTACGATATTCGAAATTATCGAGGTTGGTATTACCGGTGAAATTCCATATGAAGAGTTGAGGGAAATTGCCAAAAAGTTTGAAAAAAAGTTAAAGGATGTACCAGGTGTTTCAAATCTCGAAAAATTCGGGTACCGTGCCCGGGAGGTCAAGATCGAGGTGAATCCAGGAGCTATGGATAAATATCAGATTCCTTTACGTGAGATCATTGAGGCTATCCAGGCTCGCAATATCCGTCTTACCGGAGGCACCTTTGAATCCTATACCAGCGAGAAAAATGTTGTTACTCTTGCCCAGTTCAGCGAACCTCAGGAGGTTGGTGATGTGATCGTGCGCACAACCTTTGAGGGTCCTCTTATTCGTGTTAGAGACCTTGCGATCGTTAGGGAGGACTTTGAAGACGAAACTGTCATCTCCCGTATGGAGGGAAGATCGGCGATTTCCTTTATTATTAACAAGGCCGAAAATGCAGATATGATTCGAACTGTTAAGGCAATTAAAAAATTGGTGAGAGAGGAGAGTGGGCATGGGATACTGGCAGGGTATGTTGAGTATAGGGAAGAAATAACAAAAGCAGATGAAAGCCCTGTAATGAGGTTTTTCCAAAGATTTAAGGGCTCCATTCTGGGGGAAAGGACTGATGATGGTATATTTCGATACGGTCCGGTACAGATACGGTACTCTGGTGATCAGTCTCAATACGTTCAGAGCAGTTTTCAGATTGTACTGAACAATGGTCTTATTGGTCTCGTCTTCGTCGTTATTGTTCTTACCATTTTTCTCAA
>CAYFYU010000008.1:1985-11730 GCA_964347455.1 uncultured Spirochaetota bacterium
CGTGCTCTCCTCCATGGTTCTCGTTATCGGTATAATCGTTGATGACGGTATCATTATCTCTGAGAGTATCTCCTATAGACGATCGATTGGAGATCCACCACTACAGGCGGCCGTAAATGGAACTCGTGAGGTATTTTGGCCTGTACTGACAACAGTTCTCACAACTTTTCTCGCCTTTGCTCCGATGTTTTTTATGAAAGGTCTCATGGGTAAGTTCGTCTATGTCATACCGTTGACGGTAAGTTTGGCTCTTTTTATTTCCATTAGTGAATCGGTACTTGCTCTTCCTGCGCATCTCAAGAGAGGAATGGAAAAAAAATCGAAGACTGCTCAGAGAGAATCGGTCCGACAGTGGTTCAACGTACTCAAGATTTTTTACCGAAAGATCCTGCTCATATTCTTGAAGTTACGGTACCCGATTGTCATAGTCTTCATTGGTATTTTTCTTTCCGCTCTCTGGTACGCACGGAATAATATGGATTTTATCCTCTTTCCCTCCAAAGGAGCGGAGCGTTTCTTTATCGGTCTGGAGTTGCCCGTGGGTTCATCTCTTCAATCAACGTCTGAAAAAATTAAGGAAGTTGAGTCTATTATACAGGAATTACCCAGTGGAGAAATTGAATCATTTTCCACTCGTGTAGGGACGCTCGGTTGGGTATGGACAGGAGAGGGTGAGAACTATGCTCTTATAAATGTCGATCTCATTCCCTTTTCTAAGCGGATGAGAAGTGCCGATGAAATCACAGAAGAGATACGAAGCAAATCGGAAAAAATTACGGGAATTGAAAAGATATTTTTCTATATTGATGCCGGAGGACCACCGATTGGTAAGCCCGTTGTGCTCAGGGTGGTTGGCTCTGACGATGAGATGAGAAGGAAACTGACGGATCGGATTGTGGAGATACTGGATCAAAGTGCGGGTGTAAAAGATATAGATAGGGATGACAAACTGGGAAAAGAACAGATAGAGATAAAAATTGATTATGCCAAACTGGCACGGCGAGGACTTACTGTCGCCGACATAGCTCAGAATGTCCGAATCGCATACGATGGGCATGTTGTTACAAGTATTCGTGATGGCGACGAAGATGTTGAATTTCGGGTTCAGCTTGCAGAATATGCAAGAAAAAATGTTGCCTATCTTCAGAACCTGAAGATTCCCAACCAGCAGGGCCGTCTTATTCGTTTAGGGGAGGTTGCCCGCCTCAAAACCGGTCCGGGTCCCGATGCGTATTATCATTTTGACAGCGAAAGATCAACAACGGTTGAGGCCGATATTGATACGGATATTACCACGTCGCTAGAAGTGACGAATGCAGTCCTTTCAAAAATCGATCTACAGGAGGAATGGCCTGATATGCGGTTGATAGTTGGTGGTGAAGCAGAGGAAAGCATGGAATCGATATATAGTCTTTTGACGACCTTTGTTATCGCATTTATAGGTATCTATTTTCTTCTCATTCTTCTCTTTAATTCATTCACTCAGCCTTTTATGGTCATGGTTGCCGTTCCCTTCGGAATTGTGGGCGTTATTTTTGCCCTTGCGCTGCACGGCGAGCCCTTAAGTTTCCTTTCGATGATCGGCTCTATTGGTCTTGCAGGGGTTGTGGTAAACGATTCACTTGTGCTCGTCAGTCATATAAATGACCTGAGGAAGAAGAAACCTGATGATCCAATTCTGAATATTCTCGCAGAGGGCACAGCAAATCGTTTGAGGGCAATAATTCTGACAACGCTCACTACTGTTGCAGGACTTCTGCCATTGGCCTATGGTTTAGGGGGCACACACCTCTACATGTCGCCCATGGCACTTGTACTCGGGTATGGCCTCCTTTTCGCGACACCGTTGACACTTGTGCTCATACCCTGTCTTTTCGCAATAGGGCACGATATCGGGAGAATATTTAATAAGAAATGAACCGATTCAAACGGTTGCGTGGTTTTTGTATTATTTATTTCGCTTCCACTTGCTGTGCGTAATCTGAAAGCGCTTTATTTTGTAGTTAAGGACGCGGCTTGAGATCCCCAAAAGATCGGCAGCGTCCTTTTGTACCCAATCGCTCATTCTTAAGGCCTGTAGAACAAGTTGTTTCTCGACTTCTTCGAGACTGATACCACCAGGAGGTATTTTTATTAGCTGTTCTTCTGTCTTCATCCGCTCCATTTTAACGGGAAGTCCGAAGTCTTCAGGCCTGATTAGGTTCCCTTCAGATGTAAGAACTGCACGCTCTATTGCATTCTGTAACTCCTGTATATTTCCTGGCCAATGGTATTCGGTAATGAGTTTGATAGCTCTCGGGTGAATTTCCTTAAGGCTTTTTTTCAATTCCCTGCAGTATCTTTTCAGGAAGAAGTATGCCAGAAGAATTATGTCTCCCCTGCGTTCTCTTAATGGCGGTACATGTATTGTTACAGTATTGAGCCGGTAAAAGAGGTCTGCCCGGAAATTTGATTCCTCAATTTCTTTGAGAAGGTTTTTATTAGTGGCGGTTATGATTCGAACATCAACTTTATGAGTCCCCGTGCCTCCGGCTCTCTCAAACTCGCCATCCTGTAGGATTCTAAGCACTTTTTGCTGCGTTGATAGACTCAAGTCTCCAACTTCATCGAGAAAGATACTACCGCCATCTGCCTGCTCAAAACTGCCAATTTTACGTTTATCCGCATCCGCAGATCCCTTCTTTTCGTGGCCAAAGAGTTCACTCTCCAATTGCTGCTCTGACATGACTGCACAATTGACTTTTACAAAGGGTTTCTCTGCCCTGTTGCTGTTATAATGTATTGCTCCGGCTATCAGCTCCTTGCCAGTTCCCGTTTCCCCATTGAGAAGTACCGTGGAATTACTTTTTGCTATCTTTAGTACAATCTCAAATATTTGTCTGATCTCCGGACTTTCTCCGATGAAATGTTCGGCCTTGTATATGATGTTTCGTTCATCAATAAGATCTTCTGTGTCCTGCTCCATTCGCCATGTACTGAGAGCCCTGTTTATCTTCGCTTCCAATTCTGGAAGACGAAAGGATTTTTGAATGATATCAAATGCACCGTTATCAATGGCATGGCGGACTTCCTCGCTTTTTTCATCTTTTGTTATTATAAAAACGATAGTGTCCTTATTGATATTTTTTACGAGTTTAACGAAAGCAGAGGCAACACCGTCTGATATTGAGGTATCGAATAATACAATATCAAAAATCGTTTTTTCAAGAAGTTCCGTTGCATCCTTATACTTATCAACGAGCGTGATTTCATGTTCATTTTCGTTATAAAGGCGGGTAAGCTTCTGTCGGAATTCCCCATCCCTGTCAACTATGAGAAACCTGCTCATACATTAACCATAGCAAAAAATTGTGGAAAAATCAAAGAATTGATAAATTAGGCGTGGGCCGTTTGCTTATGATATGCTGCCCCAACGTATTGATGCGTTGTAGCCGATGCGCTTTACGATTTCAACAATTCTTTCAAGAGATCCGGGGTTTCCTTCATATTCCACTTGTATCTGATGATTACCTGTATCAACCCTTACATCCCGTACCCCTTGAATCTTTCTTCCAAGATGCTCTATTGTATAGGCACATGATGCGCAGCTTGCGCCTTTAAGATCGATAATTGCCTTTTTCATACTAAAAACACTAGGCGTATTTACATTGATGGACAAGTTATAAAAATTCTCAAAATATAATCACAGCAAAAAAGAATCTCAGGCTTCCAGTTGTGCAATGATCTTCTCGATCTTTGCTTTATCAGGATAGTTTGGCTCGAGTGTCAAAAGTGTCTTGAAAATGGTTAATGCCTCTTTCTTGTTCCCCTGCGTTAAAAAGAGATTTCCCAACGGTTCATAGGCTTGAATGAAATACTTGTCGGATTTTATTGTATAGAGGTATTCGGTAATTGCTTCATTTTCCCTGTTCAGCCGGAGATACACTGTGGCAAGGCCATAGTGCGCTTCTGCAGAAACAGGATCAAGACCGAGTGCTTTTTTAAATTGCTCCTGCGCCTCATAGTAGAGTTCATTTTTTAGGAGTGCATTGCCTAGATTTATTCGTGCAGGCAATGAATTCGGATCAAGGCTGATAGCCTTCCTTAGAGTCGCTAAAGCTTTATCATAGAGGTTACTCTTTATGTAAATATCACTGATATTATTGTAGGCTTCCATATACTTTGGATCAAGGCGAATGGCATTCTCATAGGCTGATATCGCATCGCTATACTTTTCGAGCTGTGCATAATTGTTACCGAGGTTGTAATAATAGCGTTTATCATTTCGGTTTATAGAAATTGCCGTTTCTAGGGATTCCACAGCAAGAGTGTATTTTTGTTCCATTTCATAGAGAATTGCAAGATTATAATAGGTAAGGTCACTCATCGGATCAATATTCAGGGCTATCTCATATTCATTTTTCGCCTTTTCAAACTGATTTTGGGCACGGTAGGCGTCACCGAGCTTTATATGTGCCTTAGAGTTATTTGGTTCATTGGCAATTATTGTTTTGTAGTATGTTATCGCTTTGTCATAGAAGTTGTTTTCATAGTAGAGTACACCGATATTCATGAGAGCCTTTGTATAATCAGGTTTCAGTCGTATTGCACTGCTGTACGCATTTATTGCTGTGTTTGTTTGACCAAGTTTATGGGCAGTAAGACCGAGATTATAGAATGCTGGTGGAAAATCTGAAAGGAGCTTCGTTGCGCTCGTGAATGATGCAAGGGCGTCAGTGTAATTTTGCTGGAGATACTGAATAATTCCTAATCGGTAATAGGCCATTCCGTTGTTGGGATCGAGCTCAAGAGTTTTTTTATACTCGTTAATCGCACTTGACAAAAGCCCCTGATCATCGTAAATCTGGCCGAGTGTAAAATGAGGTAGCGCGATTGTTGGATCTGCCTGAATTGACCTCTTACTGAATTCGATTGCCCTTTTTACATTTTCCTGGGATTTAGGATCCTCATTGAAATAGCTGGAACCAAGATAGGCGAGGGTTTTGCCTGCGTCAGGTCTTATTTCATCGGATTTTTCAAAATTATTGATCGCTTTCCTGTATTGCTGTTTATCATATAACCTTTTCCCCTCCATAAAATATTCTTCAGCTTTTTTAAAACGCTCTGCCTTCTCCTTTTCAAGATCTATCAGCTCAGGTGGCTCTTTCGGTTTCGTGTCCTTTGGTAATGAATCCTTCAGGCTCGTTACAACTTTGTCCAGCTTTTCGAGTTCTTTTTCCTCTTTTCTGGTTTCAAGGTCCTTCCTCTTTTTAATGACCTGTTCAAGGAGTGCTTTTGCTTCAATGTTTTCAGGATCTCTAATTAGAACCTGTTCAATCTGGGCTCTTGCAAGATCGTACTCCTCTTTGTCAATATAGTAACGCGCAAGTTTGAGTATATTTTCCAGTTCATCCGCCCCTTCAATCACTTCAGGTACAGATTCTTCCTCGATCTGAGTAACAGGTTCGGTAGGAGTATCTTTCTTATCGTTCCAAAATAAAAAGAAAATGGTAATGGCAATGAGCACCGCGATGAGCGCAACTATAATACCGATTGTTTTTTTGTTTGCCGCCATTTAGTTTTCACCTCTCTATTTCTTCAATGCTCAGATCGTCCTCAGGTTCCTCACTTACCTCCATAATATTTTGAGTACGGTTGACAAACTGGTTTAGATCACTTATAACTTCATTCAAGAGGTCAGTGTCGAGACCTGTTTCTTCATCGATATTGGAGGATTCAGTTTTTTGGAGTTCTCCTCTAAGATAAGCAATTGCTCGCACTATATTTTCGTATTGTGGCGTCTGTGGAAATTTTTCGAGGTAGGTCTCCCAATGAAAAATTGTTTCTTCAAAGTTATTTGCCAGGTATTGGGCGTTTCCCGCATTCAGGTATGAGTCATACAATGTCGGGTTATACGCCACTGCTTTTGTATACATCTCCGTTGAAAAATCAAAGTTTCCCTTTAGAAAGTAACAATTCCCAAGATTATAAAAAAATATTCCCTTGTTATCAGAATAATTGAGGCCATCTGTATAATTGAGAATTGCCGCATCCAGATCATCAAGCTGATAGTAACTATTTCCTAAATAAAAATAAATTAGTGAATTTCTCGAATCTTCCCTTTTCGCCTCCTCGAATGTAACGATCGCAAGCTCAAATTCCCCTTTCTGATAATGACTCAAACCTCTTTGATAATACCCATTCTCAACCGCGTATGATGTGGAAAAAACAAAGAGTGTAATGAAAAAGTAAAGAAGAGATATATGCTTTTTCATAATACAAAATGACCCCGAAGGTCAATCGGCCATCTTTGATGGATATATGTATAAATATATGCTACCATTACATAAAGTATACTGCTATTGTATTATTTTGACCATGAAGCTCTCTCTCTAGTATCGTGCTAATAGAGGAGAACGGTAAGTTTATCTTATAGTTGATACAAAGGTTTTTCAATGGGCGGCATGATTACAGTTGGATTTATTTTAATCGGAGCATTGGCTATTTACTTCGTAATGATACAGTTAAGGACGGCAGTTGGTCAAAAGAAATTGCAGGTGATCTCAAAGTTAATCGAAAGTGGAGATACACGAGTTGCCATTAGACATGCAAAATCGCTGTTAAATAGAAATGAAAAAAGTATCGATGCTCACTGGTTTCTTGGAGAATGTTATAGAGCGGAAAACAGGCCAGAATTAGCGCTCGTTGAGTACAGGTTTATCGTAAATTCCATGCGTTTTACCGATATGGTAAATGAAAGAATGGTCAGATCACGTCTTGCCGAAGTTTTTCTAAACCTAGGTCAAATAGAGGAGAGTCAAAAAGAGCTTGTTCTCCTCGCAAAGCTCGACCCCCGTAATTATGAAATCTTTTTTAATATAGCCAAACTGTTTGAGGAAAGAGATTTTTCAGACTCTGCACTGATAAATTATAGGAGAGTTGTCTCGATCAATCCCCATCATGTACAGGCGCATTTTCGCATGGGAGTCATCTTATTCGACAAACATGAGTATGATGAGGCAAGGAATGAATTTCTGACTGTATTACAGGAAGATGAGGATATTACCGCATCGTATTATTATCTGGGAAAAATTGCGAGAAAATCTGGTGCTACAGAGAAAGCCCTTGAATTGTTTGAGAAATCACTTCGCGATGCATCATTGCGACAACGAGCCTATTTTGAGAGGGCAAATATTTTTATAATGGATAAGGAATATCAGCAGGCGATTGAGGAGCTTGAAAAAGCTGTAAAAATTGGAGAGCATGATCTAGGTGCTGCAATCGCAGTGCGATACCTTCTGGCTATGTGTTATGAAACCACAAAGAAACTTTCAAAAGCAATAGAGCACTGGGAATGGATTTATCAGAAAAACCCAAATTATAAGGATGTAACAGTCAAATTATCACTCTACGGAGCCCTGCGGGCCGATGATAAACTGAAGGATTTTCTTATTGCGCCACAGGAAAAATTTCACATTTATTGTGAAAAAATTGCAAACCTGTTGGGTTTAGCCATTCAACAGGAGATTAAAAAGGATCAGGAATATTTTGAATTTATTGCTCGTGATTCGAACAAGAAATCAGGAATAGTTGGGTCGTATATCAACATTGTAAGAATCATTCGTATTTCAGAACCAATTGCTTATGAGGAGATCCGCGGTCTTTACGATAAAATGAAGAATATGAATGCCTCAAAAGGTATATACATAACCGCTTCTCAGTTTACGAAGAGCGCTATCGAATTTGCAGAGATTCGGCCTATCGATCTCATCGATAAAGAAGAGTTAACGAATCTTCTCCAAGATATACCACTGTGATGGGGCACAGCCCTTGTCAGATGAATTCAAGAGATATACAACTCAGATTTTTTCACCTTCATTTATAATCGACACTTTAAAACAGAACAACCTTTCTCTAAAAAAATCCTTCGGACAGAATCTACTCATCAACCGTGACCTTGCAACACGCATCATTCAGTACGCCGAAATTAAAGATACTGACCGGGTACTTGAAATTGGACCGGGGTTGGGAACGATGACCTTTCTTTTAGCTGAGTATGCAGAGCAGGTGATTGCGGTAGAAATTGATGCTGGGTTTGTGCACTTTATAAAAGAGCAATTAGAGAAGTTTGAGGTTGAAAATATATTCATAATACATGGAGATTTTCTCAACCGTAGAATTGAAGAGCTGGTGGCACAAAACAATCCCAATAAGGTGGTGAGCAATTTTCCCTATAGTGTAGCGATGAGAGCTTTGATCAGAATCGCTGAAGGATTTTGGGATGTGGATCGAATAACAGGAACTGTTCAGAGAGAGCTTGCAGAGAGAATAACAGCAGTACCGGGGAAGAAGGAATATTCAGCAGTATCGGTCTATCTACAGTATCTCACCAATACGACAGTGGTTCAGAAACGAGTCTCACCACATAACTTTTTTCCTGTTCCGGAGGTCGAAAGCTCAATTGTTGATATAAAGAGGCTGAACAGGCGAGTGGTGGAGGAGATCAATTTTTTCAGGGATGTGGTGCGCGCTGGATTTTCAGGTAAACGTAAACAGCTATTTAAAAATCTCCAGGGCTTGCACTTGAACATTCCGAAGGATGAGATTGAGAGGATCGTTGAGGACCTTTTTGATGATAGAAAAATTCGAGCCGAGCGTCTCTCGGTCGAGAATTTCAAGATACTTACCGAAACTCTTCACGGCTATCTCCGCCATGATAATAAAGGAAAATGATAGGGAATAATTTGTCACAGACGAATTGAGGCTGCTTTTACGATCCCTATGGGCTGTGTCGTTTGAGGAATGGTGTGTGGGAAAGTGAATAGATAACAAGAGCCCCCCAGATTAGTGAAAAGCTAAGAGCATGGACATTGGTAAATGGTTCTCGAAAAACAACAACACCGATAAAGAGTTGCAGACTCGGCGCAAGATACTGTATGAATCCAACCGTTGAGAGCGGTATTCTCCGGGCTCCATTTGAGAACCACAAAAGCGGCATCGCGGTAACGATACCTGAACATATTAGCAGGATATGCAGTAGAGGTGAAACTGTGCCAAATGAACCGGCACCCTGTACCCCACGAACAACCAGATAAAGTAGAGCAATTGGGGAGAGAATAGCGGTTTCAAATATGAGGCCAACGAGTGATTCAGCATGCGAGGTTTTTCTTAAGAGACCGTACAATCCGAAAGAAACAGCAAGGGATAGGGCTATCCAAGGTAATTTACCATACTGTACCGTCATATAGAGTACACCGCAGAATGCAAGGCAAACGGACACTATCTGCCAAAAACTGAGACGCTCCCTGAGAAAAATTACACCAAGAAGCACATTTAATAGGGGATTTATGAAGTATCCCATACTCGTTTCAACGATATGCCCGGCATTAACCGCCCAAATATAAATAAACCAATTTATCCCGATACAGAGTGCGCTCACAGCAAAGTAAATTCTGTTACGGCCTGATAGAAAAGAGTTTCGTGCCTCTCGAACGCGTTTTTGTATTAGGAGTAGAAAGATTACGAAAATACAGGACCATATAATTCTATGGGCGAGAATTTGTGAAGAGGGTATCTGCTTTAGCGCTTTCCAATAGAGAGGTAGTACTCCCCAGAGAAAGAATGCGCCGATGGCATACCAAACACCTACGATGCTCTCTCGTTTTCCATTTTGAATCGTCATGCTTTCTGACATCAACAAATACCTTTAAGAAAAGTTTGTCGTAATCATAATGGCTCTCGACTTCGAGAGCATCTTGTTGCTATA
>CAYFYU010000008.1:11740-12732 GCA_964347455.1 uncultured Spirochaetota bacterium
GCTATAGCCGCTTCGCGTCCCTTGTGAGATTATCCACAACGTAAAGAGCACCGTGAAAATCCTGATCTATTGTGAAGCGATTTGGTACGGCTATACATAACATTCCAGCACTTACTGCTGCTCTCACACCGAGGCCGCTGTCCTCCAGTACAAGGCACTGTGTGGGCTGGATTTTTGAAAGCGAAGCTAACTTCAGGTATATCTCTGGATCGGGTTTACTCTTCTCTACGTCTGCTCCAGAAACAATATAGGTAAAAAGGTCATTTATTGCCAACCCATCCTCCCCCAGGATAGTTTCGACTTCCATTGGATGTGCAGAGGTACAGAGGCCCAATTTTATACTGGGCCTAGCCGAGAGGAAATCGAATACCCCTGGCCGTACCAGTTCAGGTAACTGGTCCGTGATAAGTTCTCTGTAATATCTATTTTTCCGCTTGATGAGATCTAAAATTCCATCTTCACTCAGAAACACACCTTTTTCATGCAGTATTGATAAAAAATAATTATCGGCCCTTGAACCTACGCAGTGTTCGATCCAGTACTGTTCGGTTAAGCTGATATGAAAGGATTGCAGCGTTTTGTTTACCGATTCAAGCTGGACTTTCTCATCGTCAACAAGTAGGCCGTTCATATCAAAAACAATGAGGGAAGCCTTCTCAAATGCTCGGTGCAAGAGTGGGTCGGTGAAAAACCTGTCCTTGTACATTGATAAATATTTAATCCATACTATTCACGAGCTCCTTTATGTTTTGAGGAGCCTGTGCACCTATCTTTTCGATGGTTTTAGAAGCAATAAACGATGCTATTCTTCCGCAACGCTCAATAGGATACCCTTTTAACAAACCATAGAGGAATCCTGCCGCAAAATTATCACCTGCACCGGTTGTATCTTTTACATCGGTTTTGAAGCTTGGAACGGTTAATAGGTTTCCATTGTTCGATATTAAGGTGTCTTCTGGACCGTTCGTTATAACGGCACGCTCGCAGAGCTC
>CAYFYU010000008.1:12742-17002 GCA_964347455.1 uncultured Spirochaetota bacterium
CTAACCGCATCGGCCAGTAATCTATCTGGCCCTGACTGCTTTCTATAAAGCAGCCCGGCTTCCTGTGCATTTGCCACAACGATATCCGCAGCATGCTCGATAATGTACCGAAAATCCTTTCGGTGTCTTTCTACCGCAAAGGGATCCGCTATATCAAACACTATTTTTACTCTGGATGATTTTGCGATTTCGATTGCATAACTCACTGCTTCTTTTTGATTCTTCGTATCCCACATATATCCTGTGAAATAGAGGAAACGCGAATTTCTAACCATATCAGGAGAAAGATCCTCCTTTCTGAACTCCCTGGATGCACCGAGGTAGGTGTTCATCGTTCGCTCTTTGTCAGGAGTAATAAAGACCGTGCAGATACCGGTGTCACAGTTTTCATTCTTGAGAAATGAAGTAATCCCTTTTTCCCTAATCTTCTCTTCAAATACCCTTCCATAGTAGTCTCGTCCTATCTTGCCGGCAAGCCCTACACGTAATTCAAGAAGGGCTAGAGTTGCAATCGTGTTTGGACATGACCCTCCAACCTCAACTACCTTATCCCTGTCCTGGACCTGTTCTATTAGTCGATCCTTTTGCTCCTTATCGATCAGATGCATGATTCCTTTATTCAGACTATTCTTTTTTAAAAAGTTATCATCAACGTTGATCAGTATATCGACTAGAGGATTGCCCAGTCCGCTGACATCGTAAAGGTTTCGTGGTACCGCAGCCGGAATTTTATCCTTCCCTTTGATCATAGGTGAAGCTCCCATTATTCCGGTGTACCGGTTTTTATGTTTTCTTTTATTTCGGCAAAGCCTTTTTTGATCGTGTTGTAGATGATATCCAACCGCTGAGGAAATGGTATAAAGGCACTTTTCATTGCATTAAGGGTCAGCTTTTCTATATCGGCGAGGTCTATATTATACTGCTTGACGGCAATGTCAAACTCATCGGTAAGTGTGGTTCTGCTCATCAGCCTGTTGTCTGTGTTAAGTGTTACCCTGAAACCGTTTCGATAAAAGAGGATGAAGGGGTGGTAGCGTAGATTAGGAATCGCCGCTGTGTGCAGATTACTGGATAGACATACCTCGAGGGGGATTCTTCGGTCCAGAACATACTGAGATAGGGTTCCCATTTCAATTATTTCATTATTCCTCGCCATCATGTCATCTCTCAGGTGCATGCCGTGGCCTATTCTGTGTGTTCCACAGTACTGCAGCGCCTGCCATATTGATTCTTTTCCGAAAGCCTCCCCGGAGTGGATGGTAATGTAGAAGTTATTTCTGTGTATGTAATAGAAGGCATCGAGATGATCCTTTGGCGGATAGCCTATTTCATCACCCGCAAGGTCGAATCCAACAACCCCCTGTTCACGGTATCGTATGGCGCATTCTGCCATTTTCAGAGAACCCTCAGGGGGTAAATTTCTCATGGCACAGATAATGAGTCCAAATTTGACGCCAAAAGCTCGTGATCCGTCTCTAAGTCCCCTCAGCACCGATTCGGTGATCTGATCATAGGTCAATCCCTTTCCAGTATGGTAGAGAGGAGAAAAACGAGTTTCGACGTACGCAACTCCATCATCCTTCATATCCTCCATCATTTCATAGGCAACTCGGTAGAGAGACTCTTCGGTCTGCATCACCCCAGTTGTAATTTTAAAACCTTTCAGGTACTCAGTTAAGCTGCCCCGTTTGGCGCTACTATTAAACCAGAGTGCCAGTTTTTCTGGATCACTGTGAGGTAACTTAAAATCCTGTTTGTGGGCAAGATCGATGATGGTACGGGGTCGCAGACCTCCATCGAGATGATCGTGGAGCAGTACTTTAGGTACTCGTTTGATTAATTTCTTTGAGAGTAACTTATTACTATTTGTCATTTGCATTAATATAATTCAATTGGCTAAAAAGAAAAAGCGAATTACGTGTACACAATATAATCTGCCCCTGCCTGATCTCTATGAAAATGGAGGATAATCGTTTTACAATCGAAAAAAAAGTTGCTATACTTAGAATTGTAGAGCGGTTGCTTGGATCAGTTACGACCGAGACAGCCGGGAAGTCAAAAACCATATTTCCAATTCCCGCTCCACCTCCTAAAAGTAACTGATATCCCGATAACATTGACCGCTGGGCTCTTGATAAGTTGTATCACGTAGAGAGGCAGTGAAACGGGATCAGCGATGGTTGACGAAAAAAAAGCTTTTATTCATGTTGAGAACGTAGATTACAGCTATGAGCACAATGGCGAGCAACACAAGCCTCGGACAGGATACGCATTGAGAGGTATCGATCTCGCGATCAACAGTGGTGAGTATTTGGTCCTGATCGGTGCAAACGGATCCGGCAAATCAACCCTCTTAAGACACCTTAATGGACTCCTCATTCCCAGTTCGGGAAATGTATGGATTCGTAACTGGAACACAAGGGACTCTTCCCACATTCGCGACATTCGGCGAACTGTTGGTATGGTGTTCCAGGTACCGGAAACACAAATAGTAGCTACTATTGTTGAGGAAGATGTCGCGTTCGGCCCTGAAAACCTCGGTATACCCTCAGATGATTTGCGTCAACGGGTTGCATGGGCGCTGGATAAAGTCGGATTAACAGAATACAGCAAAAGGCCTACCCATCTCCTTTCTTCTGGACAGAAACAGCTTCTTTCGATCGCATCCGCATTATCGATGAATCCAGATTGCTTGCTTCTCGATGAGGCGACCTCCATGCTCGATCCTGGATCTCGAAAACGTTTCCTGCAAACGGTCAGCACCCTTCATAAAAGAGGAATGACCGTTGTTATGGCAACCCATAACATGGAGGAAGCATCCATAGCGGGGCGAGTGGTGGTACTTTCCCAGGGTTCAATTGCGATGCAGGGAACGCCCCGTGAAGTATTTTCACAATTCAATGCGCTATCGGGTCTGAAGATACAGCCACCTATCTCAATGCAAATTGCCAGGAAAATCGCTAAAAAGGTAAGGGGGTTTCCTGCCGATATCCTAACTGTCCAGGATTTTGTCAGCACTGTTAAACGATACTGTATTCGGACTGGAGAAACAGTTCAATGAACGCTGGGAGAAAACCTATAATAAACGTACGTGGCCTTTATCACACTTATATGAAGGGGACCGCAGTTGAAGTACCGTCGCTGTTTGACGTTAATTGTCAGATATATTCAGGTGAAACAGTGGGAATTGTCGGACCTGCAGGTTCAGGAAAATCCACTCTCCTGCAGCATTTTAACGGATTGATTCGTCCACAGAAAGGTGAGGTAGTGCTAAATGGGGTACCCCTGTCCCAAAAAAGGATCGATATACGTAAGATTCGTCAGATGGTTGGTCTGGTATTTCAGAACCCTGAGGATCAGTTGTTTGAACGGTATGCCGGCGATGATGTTGCCTTTGGTCCGCGTAATTTCGGTCTTCCACAAGAGGAAGTTCGTGCGCGTGTAAGGAGTGCAATGCAGATGGTGGGTCTACCCTTTACATTTAAAGACAGATTGACTATGGACCTCAGCCAGGGCGAAAAAAGACGGCTTGCTCTTGCAGGAATTTTTGCACTGGACCCACGTGTTCTCCTGCTTGATGAGCCCACAGCAAGCCTCGATCCGGCTGGCAGAATCGAACTGTTGAATGTTCTAAAGAAATGGCGGAAAAAAGAGGGGAGAGCAGTGGTCATTGTATCCCATAATGTGGAGGACATAGTAGAACTTACTGAGCGCGTGTATTTCATGATTGAGGGACAAGTGAAAATAGAGGGCAGAACCAGAGACGTTTTTACCAAATACGAGTTGCTCCACCGATACGGATACTATGTACCTGTGCCGCTTCAGATTCTTTTATATCTGGCCAGGGAGGGCATTGAGGTTTCAAATAATAGGATAACCATCAGTGAAGTTGCTGCAGAAATTGGGAGTGTCATAAATGACACAAAGATCGGAATTTGAGCTCGTTGGGAAACTCGGTATTGGACAGTATGTACCAACCGGCTCGGTGATACACCGCCTTGATCCAAGGATAAAGATCCTGTTGGGCATTTTCCTCATTGCTATCGCAATAATAACCAGCAGTCTGGTTTCTTTACTGACTCTTTTTATACTTATTTTTACTGGCTTAGTGCTCACACAGGTTCAGCTCCGCTTAGCATTCATTACACTGCGATCTATGATACCTTTTTTGCTTGTCCTTGCTCTCATACAGGTCTTTGCCGTTCCGCAGTTTCGGGTTGATGCAAACCTTATATGGCAATGGCGCATCTTTGTACTGAC
>CAYFYU010000008.1:17012-30004 GCA_964347455.1 uncultured Spirochaetota bacterium
GCTTGGACTACTGGCCGAGGCATTCTCGCTGCAGCTCAGTGTCGGCACGGTCACTAGTGCAGTGTCCTTCGTGCCGTATCTCGCAGGTATTCTGCTCCTCGGAAGGTTTAGCGTTATAGTACTGGGGTTGAGTTTGTTCTCCTATTCAACCACAACAACTGAACTCATTCATGGAATTGAGCATCTGTTGAGACCACTTGGTAAGCTCAGATTTCCAGCTCATGAACTTGCGCTCGTCTCTCATATTTCAATTCGATTTCTGCCTATTCTGGCTTTAGAGACCGAACGTCTGATGAAAGCCCAGGCATCACGTGGTGCTGATTTTGGTTCTGGAAAAGGCAACTTTATTTGGAAGATGAGGAGGATGCTTCCCTTGCTGGTTCCATTGTTCATCATCAGCCTGCGGCATGCATACAATCTGGCAGAGGCAATGGAATCGCGCTGTTACGTTGGAGGTGCCGGCAGAACTCAACTGATTCAACTGCATGCAGAGATACGTGACTTTGTTGCTCTTACATTAGGTGTTATGACAGGTGGGATTTCCCTTTTTTTGAGTTATATACATATCGATGAGATTCTGTGGGGAAGGATTGCAGCATTCATTTAGACTGGGAGGTAGTAGTCATGGAAAGTAAAGTTCGCAAAATAGTCATTGCCGGAGTTCTAGGTGCCATATCCATCTTTTTAGGAGCGACACGGCTTGGTTTCATACCGTATTTTTCGGGTGCCTCACTAACCATTATGCATGTTCCGGTTATCATCGGAGCGGTACTTGAAGGGCCAATAGTAGGCGTGGTGATCGGCTTTATTTTCGGGATATTCAGCCTCATACAGGCGGCCATAGGACCTCAGGGTCCAGCGGATGTTTGGTTTGTCAACCCCCTCGTCTCGATACTGCCCAGACTTTTTATTGGACCAGTTTCCTGGCTGGTATACCGTGCTCTAAAGGGCATCAAGGAACAGGCGGCAGTTGTGGGAGCTGGTATTGCAGGATCACTGACAAATACCGCTCTGGTGCTTGGTGTGCTTGGTCTGTACAAATATCTTCCATGGCCTCTCATTGGTACAATCGCAGCAGCAAACGGTCTTCCAGAGGCCGCATTAGCTGCAATTCTTACCTTTGCTGTTGTGGCATCATGGAAAAAGCTGAGGCCGCGTAGAAGCGGATCTACAGTCTGAGGGGAGGGAAATTATGCTTCTCTGTATTGACATTGGGAATACCAATCTTGTATTTGGGATGTGGGATGGAGAACAGTGGCGAGCCCGATTTCGCGTTCGAACTGTTCACAATAAGATGGCTGATGAGTGGGCTATGATGCTGAGAAACCTTCTGAATGAGAGTGGACTCGAGCTGAAAATGGTGAGCCGGGTAATAATTGGGAGTGGAGTACCCCGCCTGAAAACAGTTTTTAAGGAGCTTTTCAACAGGTATCTGAAGATTCAGCCGTTAATACTTGGGCCTGGAGTAAAAACAGGTCTCAGTATTCGAATCGACAATCCCTCGGAACTTGGAGCGGACCTTGTTGCTAACGCCGTAGCAGCATATGACCGATTCGGCAAAGCATGTATTGTCGTAGATTTTGGAACTGCAACCACTTTCAGCGCAATCTCTATGAAGGGAGAATTTCTAGGTGTGTCAATTGCGCCTGGTGTTGAGGTTGCTGCCGATGCACTGTCGAGCCAGGCTGCACAGCTTCCCAAGATAAGCCTCGTACCGCCTCCAAAAGCAATAGGGACAAACACAATCAATTCGATGCAATCCGGACTGATCTTCGGCTATATCGGTCTCATTGAGCGATTGATCTGCTGCATCCGTGAAGAACTCGACAAGGATTCCGAGGTTATTGCTACAGGGGGGTTGAGTGAGGTATTCGTCCCCCTGACTGAGGAAATTAAACATATGGACATGGACCTTACCCTAAACGGTCTCAGGCTCATCAGTGAGCGCAATGTAGGGTAGTAAGCTATCAGTTGCAGGAAATCCTATCTATTCCTTTTTTATTGACGGGGTTTGGTTATAATTGTAATTTCAATAAGTTTATTTTGGTGCGACAAATCGAATCCATTAAAAAGGTAAGGGGCGATTAGCTCAGATGGCAAGAGCGCCTGCCTTACAAGCAGGAGGCCACTGGTTCAAGTCCAGTATCGCCCAGATAAATCTTAAAATATAAGAAATAAGAGAGCCTTCAGAAGAAGAGCTCTTTTTTTATGAAAAAAATACTTGAAAATACACCAATTGAAAAACCACTTCATTCGCAACACCGCAACAGACTTGTTTTCACTTAACTGACCTGAAAGAATCTCGTCAATTGTTTTGTATAGCTGCTCTACTGGTGATATTTTTTATATGGTGTAGCCTCCTATGGTTAATGATTTTAGTAGTTAACCTTATTTTAACCGGACTGCGCCTTTTCTATAATTAATTAAGATCATTAACTGCAACACGTGAATAACTTTGTATTCCGCTCTCATTTTGGGATACAGAGTATACCGAGTTAGATATACTTGGTAAGATGGCAAGATATGTCAAACCGTCATTTCATGCATTGTTCGATACATATGTTTCCAGGGAGTTTTCATAACCCCCAGAATCTCATTATAATGATCGTACTTTTTCATGTAGATTTCGTGGGCTTTGGGATCAGGTTCGTGCTTTCTGATGACTGAACACATACAGTTTACAGCTTCTCGATGATCTTCATAGAATCCAACAGCAACAGCAGCGTTAATTGCACTTCCCAGAGCTCCTAGCTCGTCGCCCTTGGGCACGTTGATAGGGGTATTGAGGATGTCGGCAAACATTTGGGTCCAGATCTCACTTCGACTACCTCCACCAGATATATAGGCTTCCTTGTCACTCAAAGTAGATCGTAGATTCTGGACATGATTCAAGTGGGAAAAACATACTCCTTCGTAGATTGCCCTTAAAAGATCGGCTCTTTTATGCCAGCCTCCAAGACCGTAAAAACCGGCACGTGCGGAAGGCTGGATGTTGCTTCCATATAGAAATGGATGAAAAATGATGTCACATGATCGAGGGTTCATACCCCCTAGCTCCTCATTGATAATTTCAAAAGGGGATACTCCCCGTCTCTCTGCCTCAGTTTTTTCAAAATGGCAAAATTGCTCCATAAACCAATCCAGGTTAGACGCACTTGATGGCGAAGCGTCCACTTGATACCAACGTTGTGGAGCGCAATAGGTGCACGTAAGCAATGCGTTTTTATTTATAACAGGTTTCTCCATGACGATACCATTAATGGACCAAGTCCCAACAATAACACACATTTGTCCTTCATCCATACACCCGCATCCCAAAGCGGTCATGACGATATCTATGCCTCCTGTGGACACAGGAGTTCCTTCTTTGAGACCTGTTTCGAGGGCACTTGTGTACGTTACCTTACCGCTAATAACCCAGGGATCCAGCATCTTGGGTAACATTTCATTAACTTCAGAGATTCCATAAGCATCGAGGACATCCCTTGAATAACTGATATTTTTTATGTCTATGAGCGCACCTCCGCTACAATCCGTGTGATCTGTGTTTAACTCTCCAGTAATTTTATATCTAATGTAGTCCTTTACTACACAAACAAATTTTGTTTTTCCGTAGACTTTCGGTTCCTTGTCTTTTATCCAGCGAAGCAAAACCGGAGAGGAGGCAGCCCATACTTGGTTACCTGTGATAGGATGAGCCTTTTCGAGTGTCCCTTCTTCAGCCAGGGTAGTCAATGTTTCTGAAGCCCTGGTATCGAGAGACAGAATGCCGGGTCTAGTTGGAGATAATTCTTTATCCAAACAGAAAATACCATTTCCATGTCCCGTAATGGTTACTCCGATAATCTGCTCAGGCTCCAATCCGGAGCAAGACATCGCGTCTTTAATAGCCAGGCAGACATGACGCCAGAGATCCTCCGGATCCCTTTCCACCCATCCTGCTTTTGGGTACGAGGTCTCTGGTTTTGTTGATCCATGGGCTATCTCTTTTCCTTCTGTTGAAAAGATGACAGCCTTTGTTACGGTCAGACCACAATCAATAGCTAGCAGGTATGGCATTTTGGCTTCTCCTTACTACGACGATATCCACCCAGATTGCTATCATCTGTGTAATCAAGAGTTGAAATTATAAATTATCTATAGAAAAATACACTTACTGTTTTAATAACATCCACAATTTGATATACCGATGGCTTTCGCAAATCTGTTATTCATGTTTACTACATCTTTTTTATTGATACACGGTCAAGCGTGGTTTCCCTTTTATCCCAATGAACCTCAGAATTATCACCACTCGTAACGAGAGACCCCTTCTATAATATAAGTGATCAGTCTTTGGTCTGGTAAAAACAATGCGTCTATCTTTTTTTACAGAAGTAAACACCTTTAAAGTTAATCCGTCTAAAGGGCCGTGTTTCCGACTAATATCCCTCTTGCTGATATGTTTGTATTGCTGTGTCGTCCTCTGGTCGTTATGGCCGGGAAGTTTCTTGATTTAACGAAAGTCAACACCATCTTCAAGCAGGTGGGTTGCGAATGAGTGACACAAGGTACGAACCGAGGCTTTTCTAGGCGAAAAGATCTCTCCTTTGCCTGATGGAATACATTTTTGAATGGTTTGGGTGGAGCTGTGTCTACCCGGGTTATCGCCTGAGAACAAAGGGCCCCTTATCTGGTAAATCCTCCAATAATCGCACAGTGTTTCTAATAGTAAGAAGTGTTATTATTCGTGATTTAATAAACATCTGTACTGAGAAACAAAAATGTATACTAAACAAAAAGAATTTGTTTGACAAATGGTCTTTATACTTTAAATTTAAAAAACTAATTTTTAAGGAGGAGGTTATGAGAAAAATTAATGTAGTGCTAATGGTTCTTCTGATTATGGCATTTTTCTTCAGTGGAACAATGTTATTCTCAGGAGGAAGAGGGGAACCGGCTGAAAAGACCACGGATATCACGATAGGTCACGGAACTTTTTGGACAGGTCCATTCGCTTTTGTTGGCCCTCCGTTTGCTGCAGCTGTAGACTTTACACTGGAATTTGTCAATGAAAATCCACCACTTGGAGAAAAAGTGAGAGTCTTGCATAGTGATGAAGGTACTATTGGTGAACAGCAGTGGGTTATGAGAGATGTGGACAGCAATAAAGTTGATATAATACTCAACGTAGGATTTGAGTACCTGACCTACCGCGACTGGCTTCTGCAGTATGTCAAAGACAATAACAGACCTCTAATGCCTTCAGTGCATGGAGGAAGTATTGCTCCGAAATATGGCGGTACCGCAGAAGAACCGCTATTCAGGGGAAGTCCTCAAGATGTAGACCAGGGTATAGCAGCGGTAGTCCGAGCTTTGGATCTGGGAGCAAAAACGTGTGTAATAATGGGCGCTGAATTCGACAGCGCACAGCAGCAGAAAAGCATAGCGGTAAAGGCTGCTCCAATTGCGGGGCTGGAAGTTCTGGATGTTATAGACTTCGAGCTGGAAAAGACATACAGAGGTGAACTAACGGCTGCGCAGGCTCACAATCCTGATGCGATATTATTATTTACAGATGCTGCAGGTGGCGGCCTGATGGTTAAAACGGCCGCAGAATTGGGTATGTCTACTATTATTATAGGGCCCACCGATATGCAATTCCCGGAATTTGTTGCTGCTGCAACTATTGAAGCAATTAATCAGCATAAAGAGGTAAGTTTTGTAGGATTCACATATAAGGAAGGCCCTGCATGGGATTTCTATTCAGAGGCATGGAATGGAAATCCTCAATATAGAGCTTATAATGATGCTTCCGACTCCTATACAATGCAGTATTACGATCTTTTAAATGTAACTATGCTTGCCATAAAGAAAGCCGGCTCATTGGATGTATCTGACTGGGTAGACGCTATGTTTTTTGTGGCAAATCCTCCGGGTAAGAAAGTGTATAATTACAAAGAAGGATTTGACGCACTTGAAGCTGGTGAGGACATCGATTACATCGGACCTACAGGTAATTTTGATTATACACCAACTGGTGTTGTGGATGGAAGTTACAGTGTCTCAAAATGGGTGGATGCTGAAACAGTAGAAAGAATCGCTGTAATAGAAGGTTCCAGAATAGTTGAAATAGCGTCTCAAATAGAACAATAATTGAAGATTTACTGCAGCAAGTAAAGAAGACCTTGTATTATTGCTTGTGAGGTGCGAAGTATCATTTGTGTGAATCAGATGTTTAATGTGAAATATTGAACAGTAAATAAATAGTAGCCGAACCCGAAGAATGACGTACATGTATCTAAAAACCATTCCAGGGGGAGGTTACTATTTTTATTGAGATAAGGGAGATCGAATGTCTTTTGCTGCGTTTTTAAAGAGTACTTTTGTCATAGGATTACTTGAATCAGCACCTCTTATGCTTGCGGCCGTCGGTTTTACACTGATTTTCCGTCTCAATAGCTTTATTAATATTGGATATGCAGAAAATGCGACACTGGGTGCATATTTAGCAGTGACATTAAATGCCATTGTAGGCTGGAACTTTTATATTTCCATAATTCCCGCTGCTCTTTTATCAGGAGTATTGAGTGTCCTCACCTATCTCATTGTATTTAGGCCTGCTATGAAAAGAGGTGTAGGTCCTACTGAAATGATAATACTCTCTGTGGGCGTGTCCTTTTTTCTCAGATATGGGATCAGCCTGATATGGGGCAGTCGTCTTTATAATTTTGATATGGCCAAAACTCATTATTTTACATTTTACGGTATGGGGATAACAAGTACTCAACTGATCTGTCTGGGTTTGGCTCTAATCATAGCATTCGGGTTGTATTTATTTATTTACAAAACCAAATTAGGTGAAACAATGCGGGCTCTTGCGGATAATGAAGAACTTGCAATGATCGCAGGCATTAACCCTATAAAGGTATCAGTCGTTGTCTGGTTCCTCTCCGGACTTGCGGGAGGTCTTGCAGGTATTTTTACCGGTGTTTTTACCTGGGTCAACACCGGATTGGGCTGGCATATGATACTGGTTATACTACTGGTAGCAATAATAGGAAGAGTGGGAGATGTAAGGGGAGCTTTGATTGCAGGGGCGGGTGTTGGCATAATCACCACAGCGGTGACACTTGTGACACAACCAGCATACGGCGTAGTGGCATTGCTGGTAATCTTTATAGGTATTCTAAAATTCAGAAAGGTAAGGGCTTAATAAATGGGACAAATACTTTCCGGTTATTATATATATATGCTCTCCATCCTTTTGGTTTATATAGCTCTTGCAACTATTTTACACACCCAGTTCGGCCTTACAGGTATAGCAAACTTTGGACTCTCGGCTATCTGGGGTTTTGGGATGTATTCATGTGCATTGATTATAGTGAAACTCAATATTCCGTTTGTTCCGGCGGTGATATTGGCAACTGTTTTAACGGGTGTTATTTCTATAGGTATTGGCCTGATTATCCTCGATCTGGATAACCAGGCAGTTTTAGTAGGAACCCTTGCTTTCCTCGCTATTATAGAGACCCTAGTCATATCAGAGAAATGGTTGACGAATGGTGTAATGGGGATAGGACCGGTAAATTATCCATTTGATATTGGTACATATACAAAGTTTGTATATTTCTTAATCATTCTTATATTCACCATAGTTTTAATGTTTTATGCACGCAAACTTGAATCATCTCCTCCTGGAAGATTGTATCTGAGTATACAGGATAATGAGCCTCTTTCACAGAGTTTGGGTAAACCGACTTTTCGTCGGAAACTGTTTTTTTTCACATTTACATCTGCACTGGCAGGATTTTTTGGTGCAATGGCCGCACCAATATACAAATTTTTGTTTCCAAAATATATGGGTCCGGCTATCACTTTTACTCTCTGGATTGCGCTGATTTTGGGAGCTAGAAAAAGAATATTTGGCGGGCTCGTGGGAGTACTGGCTACTGTTGGATTATTTGATGTTGTTTTAGAGTCTGTAGTTCCAATTCCGTCCCAATATGCCGGCATACTGTATAATACCAAATACTTTCTATATGGACTTACTCTTATTCTTGTCTTAATGTTTCGGCCTACGGGCATACTTGGAGATAAACCGAGAAGTTTTAACATTGAAAACACCGGCAAAATTCAAAAAATGGAAGGTTGAAAATTGCGGGAGAAAAAACTTCACCTGAAAAATGTAATGAAAAGTTTCGGAGGAAGAAAGGTAGTTGACATAAAGGATCTGACTTTAGGCACACATGGTATTGAAGGGTTGATTGGACCTAATGGAGCGGGTAAAACTACTTTAATAAACCTGATAACCCATAAATTAAAGATGGACTGCGGACAGATTCTTTACTATGCCAATGGCGATGAAATAGATATATCAAAAAAGCCTATTGATGAAATTGCGAGGTCTGGCATGGTAAGAACAAACCAGATTATACAGGATTTTCAGAGTCTTACTATAAGAGACTCATTACTTCTGTCTCTCGCAACTCCTATGTATGAAAGATTTTATAATATTTTCAGTGAAAAAAAATTAAGGAAAGCTGTGGAACAGGAAATAGAAAGATACCTGGATTACTTCCGCTTCGAAAATCCCGATGGGCATGCACTTTCCGCAGGCGAAAAAAAGCTACTGGATATTATCCGTTGCCTTGTACTCAAGCCGAAAGTTCTTCTCATGGACGAACCGACCTGTGGATTGCCTCAGGACCAGATTGAACTGTTCATCGCCCTGATGAGGAAAAAGACTGTGGAAGAGGGGATGACAATGCTGATTGTGGAACATGACCTCGATCTTATATGGAGCGTTTCTGAGAATGTCTACTTCATGGCGGAAGGAGAGATACTTATCCAGGGATCTCCCGATGAGGTGAGAAAAAACGAAACAGTTGTGACAAAATATATGGGGGAAGGCAGTGCTTAAAGTTAAGCGTATCAGTAGTGGATATGGTGATGTGACCATACTGCACGGCCTAGAGTTTGAAGTTGGGCATGAGATTTACGCCATACTCGGCGCGAATGGTGCGGGTAAAAGTACCCTGATGAAGACTATTGCCAAGGTAATACATCTTAAAACCGGAGAAATCTACTTCAAAGAGGAGAATATATCAGGTCTCACTCCTTTCCAGGCTGCTGCAAGAGGTCTGGCTTTTGTACCTCAGGAAGGGCATATATTTGCATCATTGACAGTCCGGGAGAACCTTTCTACCGGCGGTTTGCTCAGTAAAAGATCACAAAAGGAAAGAATGGAAGAAGTTTTTGATGTCTTTCCCGATATTCTTCCAAGGATCAATCAGAAAGCGGGCAGCCTGAGCGGGGGTGAAGCGCAGATGGTAGCAGTAGGGCGCGCATTGATGCAGGATCCTGACCTTATATTACTTGATGAGCCTACTTCAGGATTGGCTCCCAAGTACGTGGACAGTTTTTTCAAGAAAGTAAAAGAAATCCACGAAAAAAAGGATGTGAGCGTAATATTGTCTGAACAAAATGCTTCGAAAGCACTGGAGATTGCTGACAAGATTATGGTATTGACTCTGGGAAAAATATTTTTCATTAAAGAGGCTAAAAATTTGGATATAGATATGATTAAGGAAGGATACAGGATATAGAGAATTTTTTAGGAGGGTTTTACTTTTTGAAACCAGAGCTTAGACTATTATTATAGGAGGTGGCTGACATATTCAATACTTCTGGAAATTACATTGTTATCGAAAGGAGGTGATAAGGGTCAAATTTGAATCTTACGTGTCGTATTTTATATGCATCGGTAAACAATTATACACAAAAGAAATGATCATGGGTAAAAACTGTTTTGCCATACACAAAAATAACCAGGAGGAAACAGAGCATGAAAAATGAAATAACCTACACATTCGACCACATTGGTGTCCCAACAAAAAACCCTCAGGAAGGCGAATTCTACATTGAGGATGGAAAGATCTACTGCACCGATCCGACAAAAACAAAATATCATATTGAGTATTTAAGGCCTGAAGAGGGATGTCCATATCCACCAATTTTGCTTGAGAAACCTCATGTTTCTTACCTTGTGGAGAACCTTGATGAAGCTCTTAAAGGCGCAAATGTTGTCATAGAGCCTTTCCAACCTATTCCTACAAGGAGGCTTGCCTTTATAGATGTTGAAGGCTGCCTTATTGAACTTGCAGAAGAAGTCAAATAAAAATTCTTAATATTTTTATGATAAAAAGGTACTGCTTTAAAAATATTATGAAGGGAGTGTCAGTATGAATAAGGTACTGATTGCACCGAGAAGGTATGTACAGGGCCCAGATGTATTGAAAGAGGCCGGCAGCCTAGTCAGTGTACTGGGGAAGAAGCCGATGATCCTGTGGGACTCAACAGTTAAGGGGATTGTCGGTGACACGCTTCTTACCAGCATGAAAAAGGCCGGCCTGGAGGTTGTTGATGTCGATTTCATGGGCGATTCCACAAAGCCCGAGGCCGAGCGTGTGACGCAGATAGTTAAAAGCCAGGGCGCAGACATTTGCATTGCAGTCGGCGGCGGCAAGACCCTTGATACGGTAAAGGCAGCGGCTGCGTTTACACATACGAAAGTAGTCACCATCCCCACGATCGCCTCTAACGATTCTCCCACAAGCTCTTATACGGTGTGGTACGATGAAGAGGGCAACTTTATCAACTTCGAGAGCTGGGGCGTGAATCCCGACCTGGTCATGGTGGACACCAAGGTGATCGCCAACGCACCTGTCAGGGCCTTTGTCGCGGGCATGGGGGACGGCCTGGGAACATGGGTGGAAGCGGACGCCTGCTCGCAGGTCACCGCACCGAATCTTGCCGGCGGCACCTCAACCCAGGTGGCAATGGCCATTGCCAAGCTCTGCTACGAGGTTATTATGGAGCATGGCGTTAATGCGATGAAGGCTGTAGAAAAAAACACCCTCAATGACGCAGTCGAGAAGGTGGTCGAAGCCAATATTCTGATGTCCGGGCTTGGATTTGAGAGCGCCGGCGTGGCAACAGCGCACATGGTGGCCAACTGCCTGCCCTCTTTTCCGGAGTGTCACGGGCTCATGCACGGCGAAGAAGTAGGCTTCGGCGTGATAACGCAGTTGTGTCTCGACAAGAACTTCGATGACGCGGAGCGAAAGCGCATCGTGGATTTCGAAATAGCTGTTGGTTTGCCGGTCACCTTTGCCGATATCGGCCTGGAAGGTGTGGAACGCGAGCGCCTCAAGGTCATCGGCGACGTCTGCGGCGCTGAAGGGTCGCTCGCTAAAAACCATCCCTTCGAGGTCACATCTGACAGCGTCGTTGAGGCCATGATCGCAGCCGATGCCCTGGGTATGGAGAGAAAACAGGCTTAAGCCTCTCTGAACGCAGTACAGACTAACAGCTATATGAGTGAACATCAATGAAATAGACGCCTGTCAAGTCCTGTTCCGGGGTGGGAGATGAAAGGGACCAGACTGCTTTGAAACTGGTACTGCATAGAGTCGACAGCGTTCTGGTTCGCCTATAAAAATAGGGCCCATGAGAGATGCGGGCCAGCCATTACATGTATACTCCATGTGTCTTAATCGTTTCGATCATTGCACGGTAATTTTCCGGTCTGACTTCTGAATGTATGGTATTACTCGATGATATGATATAGCGGCCACCTTCCATACCGATTTCAAGGCATTGTTTCGTTTCCTCGACTGTTTCTTCAACAGATTTGAAGGTGAGCGTGTGGGCACAATCAACATTGCCCTTTATGGCAATTTTATCTCCATACATTTTCTTGATAAGTTTAAGATCCATACCTGCTACCGGATCAATTGGATCGAGACAGTCGATATCCGAATCAATGATCATGTCGATCAGCGGCATGATATTGCCGTCCGTATGCTTGATCGTCAATAAACCGAGGTCCTTGTATCCACTCATAACAACCTTAAGACCCGGGTAAAATATTTCCCTGAACTGAATCGGTGATACCATTGGTCCGCTGTTATAGGCATAGTCGTCACCTGTGAATACAATCCGTATTCCCCGTTTTACCGCCTCTTCAGCCATGGCAAGATTGGTATCTACACTGATATCCACCAGCGCCTTTACAGTTTCGGGCTCATCCATCAGAAGCATCATGAAATGATCGAAAGGCATCAATCTGGAGGGAATCGAAAACACATCGTTTAAATGAAGAATGACCGCCTTCTTTCCCGCATGGGTTTCCAAAGCCCTTTCGACCGACCGGTAGCGGCCGGGTTTTTTTGGGTCTGGAGGAACGTAGTTCTCAAGATCTTTCATGGTACGGATTGGACCGTCTACGGGATACGAGTGGGTCTGTTGGGAATACTGTTTAATCATGCCCCACTCGTCCCGGATCAGTCCACCCTCAATTTTTTCACTTTCATAATTACAGTCCACGCATATCGCATCCAATTCCATCTCGTAGCAAAATTCTTCAAAATCGAGACCAGGAGTCAAAGCTTGTATGACTTTTTGATCGATCGTCCACTCAAATGTAGGCACTCTGTCCACATCCCGCCCCTGCAGAGTCCGAATTATTCTTTCTTCAGATGATAATTTTTTCATGAATATTCCTTACATTACATTAATTCTTGTGAAATAAGTCGAAGATTGATCGGGACACTTTCTTGAGATTAGGATAGATCTGCTTATAAATAGGGTAATATTTTTCATATTGAGCTGCAGTTTCAGAATTCGGAGTATATGTTTCACCGGGGCGGAAGGTATTCTTATAAGCATCATGTTCATCTTTGAAGATACCCACGCCGATCCCGGCAAGAATAGCAGCACCTAATGGGGTCGCCTCTTCAATGGCGGGAACTTCCACCGTCCTCCCGGAAATGTCGGCTTTATTCTGCATCCAGAATTTATTTCGCGTGGTGCCTCCTACTACAACGACTCGGTCAATCGGCTTCCCAATGGCCGATTCGAAGGCCTCGAGAAGCTCTGTGAATTGATAATCTAAGCCCTCGATGACCGCCCGGACGCATACCTCCCGCTTCGCCCGCTCACTCAGACCG
>CAYFYU010000008.1:30014-31620 GCA_964347455.1 uncultured Spirochaetota bacterium
TTGTATCTACTTGAGGAATAACCGCGCCACTGAAATGAGGCAGAAAGAAAACGCCATGTGAACCGGGCGGAACTGAAGCAGCCTTCGCCATAAGTACTTCCCATACCGTTGTCCCGGTTTTTTCAGCATATAAGCCTTCTTCCGCAGCGAACTCGTCCTTAAACCATTCAAGCATACCCGCGGAAAGGGCGTAAGCCGCGTAGTTGTACGTATTCGTTGCCACATGACTTTCCAGAAGTAGCCCCGAAAGGAACACAGACTGGTCCAGATTCACTTTTTCTGATGCTGCAAACAAAATCTCCCATGTTCCGGTGATATCCATAAAGCTGCCGGGTTTAAAGGCACCGACCGCCAATGCGGCACAGTGATAGTCGTGACCTCCAAGCACAACTGGCGTACCCTCTTTCAGGCCGCATTGCGACGAAGCCTCCTTTGAAACAGAGCCGATTTTGGTGCCGCTGTCACGTACCTCCGGGAAAATGCGCCGTGGGATACCGGTACGGTCTATTAGCTCGTCAGACCATTTCCTCTTTTTTTGATCGAAAAGGGCGGTACAGGACGCCATGGAATAATCAGTCCCTCGTGTACCGCAGAGTTTATAATTAACAAAGTCTTCAATTGGAAGCCAGGTTTCCGTCTTTGGCAGGATTTCGGGATAGTTATCCATAATCCACATCATCCGGTAAGCAGTGTGAATCGTCAACATCTGTGTCCCGGTTACCTGGAAAATCCGTTCCGGCCCGACCATCTTTTCGAAACGTTCACGCTGAGGTTCGGTCCGTGTACAGTGCCAGGAAATAAACGGGTAGAGCGGCTCGCCTGTTTTATCGATAGGGAGTCCGTCCATTCCCCATCCGGTAACAGCTACCGCGGCAATATTATCTCTGTCGAGATCCGAAAGAGCCGACGTAACTGCCCGTGAAACGCTCTGCCAGATAACTTCAGGGTCCCAGAACACCCACTCCGGATGTTCATTGTCTAGATGAGAAACTTGTGTTGGCGTACTTCCGGATGCCTTTTGGTTCCCCTTCTCGTCATATATCACGGCCTTGATATTCGTCGATCCGAGATCTATTCCCATTAGATAATCCATAACTTGGCTCCTGGCCTCTACTATTGTATATGAAGCTCGAATTGTCAATAAAATATACTAGACGATAACGGGTATACGTATACGTTTCACAACGTGGAGTCATACGAGGTGCATAATGAAGAGCCCAGCTGACCTTCGCCGATCTCCCGTCCTATCTATTCGCGATCGTAGGCTGGCGTCACCGCGAGAGACGCTGAGGCGTGATTGTCCTATCGGGTCGGCAGCGATGGAAGGATACCGTTCACGATCGGCAGGTCGTGGTCGCCCTTGAGCATCCGGGCCAGGTGTCCGGCCATCAACTTCGGGCAGTTTCGGAACGCGTCCACAGTACTGCCCGCTAGGTGCGGCGTGATCGTGACGTTGTCCAGTGTGAGGAACGGATGACCCGCGGGGAGCGGCTCCGTGTCGAACACATCCAGGGCCGCCCCCATGATTCGACGTTCGGACAGCGCGTCGATCAGTGCCGCCTCATCGACCAGACCGCTTCGCGCGGTATTGACAAGGATCGCTCCA
>CAYFYU010000008.1:31630-37424 GCA_964347455.1 uncultured Spirochaetota bacterium
TAAGCGATAGCTCCGTCCGGCCGATTAAGTGGTATGTCTCTTCGGTCAGCCGGGCGTGGATGGAGACAACGTCTGCCCGTTTCATGAGGATCTCGAGGTCCACCAGCGTCGCCGGTGCCGGATCGTCCCGGACATACGGGTCGTAAGCGATTACTTCGCTGCCGAATGCAACAAGATAACCAGCCATCAAACGACCCACCGCTCCGTAGCCGACCAGCCCCACTGTTTTCTCGTTCAGTTCAGGAATGGTGTTGCTGTTGGGAAACGACCTGCGCCAATCACCGCTTCGCAGGTATGCGTGGGATCGGGCAATGTTGCGGATTTCGCTGAGGATGAGCCCCATCGTCGCCTCGGCAACCGCTCTGGCGTTTCGGCCAGGGGTATTCATCACGCATATACCGAGCTGTGTGGCATATGCGACGTCTACGTTCTCTGTGCCACCCCGAAGTACGCCAACCACCTTCAACCGCGTGGCAGCTTCAAGAAAGACACGGCCCACAGGGGTAAACTGCACGACGAGTACGTCTACATCGGCCACGTTCCCGGTGATCGCCTGGGGCAACTCGACCGCGTCCGGCCCCCCCTGCTCAATAGCCAGGTTCGCTTCCTGCAGTGCGACCAGTGTCGGGTGCTCCCACCGTCGCACCTCGACCTCGACCCCAAGATCCGCCAGCGATGCGAGTCCCTGTTCTATGAACTCCGCCGAACAGTAGGAGTCGCTGATGGCAAGCAGTTTTATCCGGTGTATTTTGCCGTCTCTGCTCAATTCTCAATTCCCCAACTCTGCCATATTCAGTAATAGGATCACCTCATCAGCATGCCGCCGGTGACGTCCACGGTTGCCCCGGTCATGTAGCTGGCCCGATCGGAAGCTAAGAAGACGATTACGTCTGCCACTTCGGACGGGTCGGCAATGCGTCCGAGCGGGGTCCTGTCGAGATATCTCTGCTCGTCCTCGGCCAGAGCGTCGCGGGCCATGTCTGTGACCATCATCCCTGGCGCAACCGCGTTTACGTAGATGCCTTGCCGGGCGACTTCTCGTGCGAGGGACACGGTGAAAGAAACAAGACCCGCCTTGGACGCGGCATAATGGGCGTGACCGCTGGTCGAGCCATGAAATGCCGCTTGTGAGCTGACATTGACGATACGACCCGCCCGGCCTGCCGCCAGCCAACGGCGCACCGCTTCCCGGCAGGTCAGGAACGGACCTGTGAGGTTGATCGCCACCGTTCGGTTCCACTCTTCTTCTGTCATGTCCTTTACGTAGGAAGTGGGCCAGATTGCAGCGTTGTTGATTAGGATGTCAAACCTACCGAACGTTGTCTCGGTGAGCTTAAATACTTCTTCGACACCGGAGCGTTTCGACACGTCGCCCACAGCTGCGAGGGCCCGCGTGCCGTATGTGGTTTCGATCTGCTTGACCAGCTCGGCAGCTTTAACCTGGCTGTGTTGGTAGTTTACGACGACGTTGGCCCCCTCGGCCGCCAGCGCGATACAGATCGCTCGTCCCAACCCACGTGACCCGCCGGTCACCACCGCCACTTTGTCTTTAATACCCAGATCCATTCGTTTTCATCCAATTGATAGCAGGCGTTATAACTCACGATTACGAACATCTGTACATAACATGAAAAAGCGCTCAACTCTGGAATGAAGCACACTTCGTAAATTACATTTCTCATCTTCTCTGCTATATTACTTAAGCATGATATCTTGTCAAGAAAATTGGGAAAATAAAAAAGAATGTATATCTTTCGGGTATTCAAAATAAGAAATCACTGATTTCTAAAAATAGAATAATGGAGCTATGTTATTATATTAGCGAAACTTAAATCACCGCAAAAAGTTGACCTATATATGTCGGTAATGTGCCTTACAAGCAGGAGGCCACTGGTTCACGTCCAGTATCGCCCAAAGAGTTATAATATAAGTAATTAAATCATTTTAAGCACCCCATTTTGGGGTGCTTTTTTACTAGGATATTGTTCCAATCAGTTAAAAAATCAATCTGGTCTCACTCTCCGTAAATACACGAAAGAAGCATGGAAAGAACACGTTGAAGCTAAGACAAAAAGAGGTGATATTCCCCTAAAAAAATGGACACATAGTTAAGCTACTTTTTGTAACTCCATATGCTCTCTTACCCGCAGTAGAATGTCTAGTTTTGACTGCAAATCTTAGCCCTGTCAGCAAGCCAATTTTTTAATATCAGATTCATGCGGGTTTACTTATACGGTAGCTAATGTATGTTAGCGTTAAGTAACGATTATTACTCAAAGATTTCTTACCAGATGCAGAGCTGATACGGGATGAAGTAGACCAGCATTCAATCGCTATTTTAGGAGAGGCAAGAGGGTTTCAGCTGTCTTTTCTACCTGCCAAGTATAAAACTCCTCACTTATCATACTACTGCCATGCTCTTCGATAAACGATTTCTGTTCTGGCGTCAGGTTCACCGGGTTTTTCTCTACTGCATTCGGATATGGATTTACTGGTGTCCGATCAATGGGAACAACGAATTCAACCGTAAGTGCTCCATCATAGCCAGTCTTTTTTGCAGAATCTATCACTCTCGGCCAGTCCCAATGCCCCATACCACAGGCAAATCGATTTGTGTCACTGAGATGTACATTGAAAAGCCTGCTACCCATATTGACGATAGCTTGATACGGGTCGGCCTCCTCGATATTAAGATGGAATGTGTCAAGACACACCCCACAATCCGAACCAGTTGCTTCAGCAAGGGCTAAAGCTTGATCGCTGCGGTTGATAAAGTATGTTTCTAGGCGATTAAGGGGTTCAATGGCCAGTCTTATGCCCTCTTTCTGTGCATGACTGTGGAGCTCCTTCATACTTTCAACTGCCCACTTCCATTCGTTTTCTGGTGTGGATTCTGGCGTTAAGCTGCTAATTGTCGCAGGAGCAATTGATGTCACACTCCCCCCAAGCTCTTTTGAAAGTGTAATGCAGTCCTTGGCGTACTGAACCGATGCTGAACGCCGGTCCTCTTCTTTTGCGACCAGACTTCTTTCGCCAAACATCACGGCCGCAGCCCCCCAGCACTGAATAGCATATTCCTTAAGCAATTGATTCACTTCTGCTGAGTTTGTCTCATATGGATCAAGGACGAATTCAATGCCCTTAAAGCCGTATTTCTTAAGCCGATCAAGTGTTGCCTCAAGCGGTTCAATTCGCATCCAATTAAACATTGATAAGTACATTTTTGTCTCCTCAAAATAGTTAATTCAAGGGCGCCTTACCAGATGTGCAAACATTATAGCATGAATTGGTATTCTTATTTAGCGTTAAGTAATGAGGTTTAACCGATGTAATATTTCGTCACTTATTTGATTTTTTCACAGTCAAATTTTGCGTCCCGGCAGATGTTGAATATTGTGGTAAATCGGTCATTATTCATAAAATCCTTTAGCGCAATAAATATATTTGAGAGATCTGATCTTTTGAGTCCTGAATTCCTGATTTTTCGTTTAATCCACTCTAAGTTGCAATCCTGTTTTGCTTTGATGTAGTCTATTATGCGATTTTTAACATACTGACGCACATAGTTATTGTTTTTTTTCATCTTCTGTCTTTTGTAAATGAATACCGGAATCTTCAAGAAGAATATCCATCGTGGTTTCGCATAATAGCTCTTTAAATTTTGAATCTGCGGTGGAGCCAGGAATACCAATAATACCTCGCTTACCATCTTTATCCCTGATTCCCACAAATATGTAGACTTCACCTTTAGCAAACTTTCTGTCTGCTGTTTCGAGGTGGTTTGACAGGTAATTACCGACCATATCAGCGTATACCTGTTCATCAAAGGGCTGTTCATCTTTTACTTTTAAAAATATTGATTTTCTTTTCATTTCAACCTCTTTAGCTGTCCTTCATTGAATAATTTATTTTTCACAAAGTTCAAGTAGTCAACGACGTCTCCCTTTGCGTTGAAATGCTTTCTCGTTTGATAGAGTATTTGAAATCCAATGAGAGTAAAATTGAGAATACCTGATACCTCTGGATCTTTGAGCATTTCTCGTATGTCAGTGTCCTGGTAAAGGAATAAGAGCTCTCGTTCATACCGGTTCATATCAAGTAACGGAGTGAGCATGTATGTTGGCGACTTATCCAATTCCTTACAAATTGTGATGAATCTCTCTATTGGGGGAAATGTCCTACCGCTTTCATATTCGTACAAGAGCTTTAATGATATTCCTGTTGCCCTAGAAAATTCCTTTAAATCGTTATATTTAAGTTTCCTTGACCGCTTCAGGTGAATACCAAAGTCAGAGTATTTATATTTTTTCCTACCCATATCCACCTCCTGTACTCAGATTGTCGTTTATTTTCGTGAGAATTTCAAATTTTTCTCGATCTCATGTTTTTTTTTCGTATAATTCCCGAAAAATAGGGTAAAAAAATGTTTAATCGTTTTTTATGTTGATTTTTGTAATCAACAAATATAAATGTGGTGTCTTCTTTTTTCTCACGGGTTATACCAATCTACACCATTTATAAGTATTTTACAACAAAATATGATTATGGGAATTAATTAGACCATTAATTGTCAATGTAATTATTAGACGTATTTTTTAATATACTTCTTTGCTTCAGGAAAGAGAGGGAAACTCTTTTTTGACGATGGCGGTGTTGGCAGAGGCTCATTACCCTTTAATAATCGGTAGAGAAGTGAGGAATGATCTACATCAGCTGAAAATTGCCAGAACAAATCAAAAGGTGTTGGCTGAGAAACCCCAAATTGCTTCTTTTCTTCTTTTTCCCTAATTTTTATCCACTTTCTGATACATTTATATACGTATTGTATTTGCTCATCGGATAATATCAAATTTTTATCTTCACCCATCGATTATTCCTTTTGGCAATGAACGATCACTATAATTGTATCGCAAAATTTAATTTTTTCTGACAGAGTGCAATGAATTGAAAATATAAAGAAATATGTGTATAGGGATTTTCTTGAAAGTGTTTGTAGAAATCCAGTATCGCCCCTATGGTAAATTATGACATTTCTATCTTGGATTTGAATACATTAGTTTGATGACTGAGATAGTTCGGGTTTAACCATTTAGTTCTGAAGGGTCGCCTCGAGACTTATTTTAACGCCGGTGAGTGCCTTTGCAACCGGGCAGTTCCTGCTTGCTCCTTCGGCGAATTTTCTGAAATCCTCTTCCTGCATTCCTGGAATCTTGCCTATCACAGAGAGATGGATTGTGCTAATCGAGAATCCCGCATCCACTTTATCCAGATGCACCTTGGCCGTTGTTTCGACACTTGTGGGGGTGTGCCCATCCTGAGCAAGCTCGTGGGAGAGGGCCATGGAAAAGCATCCCGCAAATGCTGCGCCGATTAGCTCTTCGGGATTTGTACCTTCTCCCTCCTCGAACCGTGAGGAAAAACTGTAGGGACCCTCAAAGCTCCCGAATCGCATCGTTCCCTTTCCCTTCAGAAGATCTCCTTCCCAAACCGCATTTGCTTTTCGTATTGGCATCTTCACTCCTCCTCATAGAGAATGGCTCTTCTTCAAATAGTATGACGTATGACGCACAGTCTGACCGAAAGATGAACCGTTGGGTCGCATCAGGCAATTATCTACACATTATGGCAATTCGCTCCAGAAGTCCATAGAGAAAATGATTCAAAACTCTTAAAAGAGATATCGATGGTGTACAATTTATTTATTAACTTATTACAAAATCAAGTACATTACATTTTTAATCTAAGTAAAATGCCGAAAGCATTCATGCGGAGGAGATAAACATGGATCTGTGGT
>CAYFYU010000008.1:37434-42106 GCA_964347455.1 uncultured Spirochaetota bacterium
AAGAGAAAAGGAGTATCACTGGCAAATTGGGCAGTTGAAACTCTGGATATTAAAGACATCAGATGAAGTATACGTGGCGCGTGAACAATTGTCAGATGTTTCATTTGAACGGATAGTTACCATTGCAGAAGAACAACAGAAGCCAGAGAACATTGAGTGGAGTCGTTTTATCGTCAGAGAAGGATCCAGTATTATCCAGCTGAATCCAGCATTGCCCAATCGTCCAGTTGTCGTTGGATCGGAAACACAGGTAACAATTCTCCCTGAAACGGAGGCATCGTTCTTTGTGGGTATTCCATTATGGATTCGCATATACATTGGAGAGAAGAAGAAAAAGGAGGTAACCGAAATACCGACTATTGTTCTCTCAAACACCTGGTTTGGTGACCCAATGAGCGGAGAATTGTGCTACGGTATCAAATCGCGTGCTCGCCGCTCAATGGATGAACTGGAGGAATCTCAACAGAAAGCGGTATGCCCTGTAGTGGTGAAAAACAAATCAGAAATCCAGCTGGATTTTCAGAAATTCTGTATTCATGTTGAAAATTTAAAATTATACACGGGGACGAAACGATTGTGGACAAACGAGGTCGATATCAATTTCTTTGGGGAAGATCAACCAAGCCGGATAGAACTATCTCAGAAAAAACCCCAGATAGAAAAAGATTGCACACTTATATGTGAAGAACGTGTGCCAGCAAGTACAAGTCTGTTGCAAAAGAGTGCGGGCCTGTTTAAATATTTTACTGATTTCTAATAGTAGGGGAGGTACAAATCAATGTTCGATCTATTTTCAATCAATATCGACAAGATACTCAATCCTGAATTGTTACTAAATATACTCAAGGTTTTGATTATACTCGTTATAGGTTTTGTACTTTTGAAAATTTTAAATTTTTCAGTTGGTAAGTTTACAAAGAAACGTTTTTCTGAACAATCGAGAATGCTAATTCGAAAGGCAATATTTTATACGGGAGCGTTTATCATTCTCGTCGCTGCCCTCAGGCAACTGGGGTTCAAGCTCACCGCTCTTCTCGGGGCAGCCGGAGTTGTCGGTATTGCTGTTGGTTTTGCGTCTCAAACGAGTGTGTCCAACATTATCAGCGGACTCTTTCTCATATCTGAAAAACCTTTTGCTGTTGGAGATATCATTAAAATTGGTGATACATCAGGTATCATACTATCCATCGATCTCCTCTCGTTGAAGTTACGCACCTTTGATAATCTTTATATTCGAATACCCAATGAAGAGCTGATAAAGAATAAAGTGACCACTGTAACGAGGTTTCCGATACGCCGCCTCAATATTGATATAAGTGTTGCATACAAAGATGATCTAGAAAAAGTAAAGGAAGTTCTCCTGGATATTGCGAGGAACAATCCATATTGCTTGAATAATCCCGAGCCACTATTCGTTATAAAGGAGTTCGGAGATCACGGAATCGAATTACTTCTCGGTGTTTGGTTTTCTAAAACTGACTATTTAGCCCTCAAGAACTCTATTATGTTGGAAATAAAGCAGCGTTTTGACGCAGAGAACATTGAGATACCATTCCCTCATATAAGTGTTTACACGGGATCCGCAACAACTCCATTTCCGGTTCAGATGAAAGAAAGCTCAACATGAAATATGGAAGGGAACCAGTCGATAATTAAGGGTGTATTAAATAAGGAGCAGTTGAAATGAATAAGAAATTGCATATATTCCCAAAGAAAAAGCTGGCAAACCTGGGTCAGCCTCCCGGGACGCTTATCTTTACCGGTGAAAAGAAAGTCGAAAAACCGAAAATTACCGTAATTGATTATAATGAGAAAAAGTTGCAGGAAAAAGAGGTAAAAAGAATTGAGGAATGTTTCTCATTCAAGGATATATCGACAGTAACCTGGATCAATATCGACGGGCTTCATGACCTTGACATCACAGAAAAAATAGGAAAATACTATAACATCCATCCCCTCGTATTGGAGGATATTGTGAACACAACACAGCGTCCCAAGATGGAGGATATGGGAGGCCACATTTTTGTAACATTAAAAATGCTCTCATATGGTGAAGAGAGCGGTAAAATTGATATCGAGCAGGTGAGTTTAGTCGTTGGTGCTAACTTTGTTATATCCTTTCAGGAGAAGGAGGGGGATGTTTTCAACCCAATACGGGAGAGAATTCGGAAGAATAAGGGTCGTGTCAGGAAAATGGGAGCGGATTATCTTGCCTATGCTCTCATCGATGCGATTGTGGACAGTTATTTTTCTATTCTCGAAAAATTTGGCGAGGAAATTGAGCTTCTGGAGGATGAGCTCATGAAAAATCCCACAACCGAGATTGCCACAAAAATTTATGCACTCAAGAATGAGTTCATTTTCCTGCGCCGTTCAATATGGCCTCTGAGAGAACTTATCAGCGGTCTGGAAAGAGGTGAATCAAAGCTTGTTAAGAAATCAACACTGCTTTTTCTGAGAGATCTCTACGATCATACCATACAGGTTATTGACAGTATCGAAGCATATCGAGATATTATTTCCGGAATGAAGGATACCTATTTATCGAGTTTAAGCAACAGAATGAACGAGGTAATGAAGGTGTTGACTATAATCGCAACCATATTCATACCCCTTACCTTCATCGCGGGAATTTATGGAATGAATTTTCAGTTTATGCCGGAGCTGGCATGGCGCTGGTCATATCCAATCATTTGGATTATCATAGGTATTACAGGGATATCGATGTTTATTTTTTTTAAGCGAAAGCGGTGGTTATAATATTTTGGTATGAGGTATATAAATATCTCACTTAATTGAGGGGTAAAGAGGGGAGCGTCGAGATGAAGATTGCCTGGGTATCAAGCTGGCCCCCCCGTCACTGTGGAATTGCGACTTATTCTTCGGAGCTCGTCGACGCATTACGAGATGCTGGTAATGATATACATGTCGTATGTCATACCGATGGAGGTAAACCCGGTGAGAAAAAGGTGCATCCTATCATCGACACAAATCAGGTTGGTTGGGATGAGAAGCTGTATGAAAAGATAGGGGAGATTAAACCCGATATTATTCACATTCAGCACGAGTTCGGTCTCTACAGGACTTTAAATGACAATGCAGCTGGACTGTTTCGACCCATTTTCCGCTGGAAGGTAGAGGGGAAAATACCCGTTGTAATCACCTATCATTCTGTTTACTCCCGTCTGAATAGAATGATCAGGAGCTACATGGATGTGATGCAGCGGCTTGTTGATGCGGGTATTGTTCATGCGGAGAATCAATGGGCGTATCTTCCTGTGAATCTCGGTCATGTTGTCCCAAACATCTACGTAATACCCCATGGTGCAAAGTATGGCAGGACAGTTGATAGGAATGAAGCGAAAAGAGCATTCGGACTGGAGGGGAAGAAGGTAGTAGGCATGATCGGCTGGTTTACCCCTACTAAGGGCTTTCATCGTGTTCTCGGTATGTGGGATGATATTGCCGAGAGACTCGGTCCCCATTCGGTTCTCGTTCTTGCAGGAGAAGCACGGCTTGGCGATCCGAACCAGATTAGCTATAAAAAAGAGCTGCTAAATTTAGTAGATGGCTGTTCAATGAAAGACAGAATAAAGGTTACACTGGGGAGTTTTTCACCGGAGGAGTACAGGAAAATTCTTGGGGCTTTTGACGTGGCGGTAATGCCCTATACGTTTGCATCTCAAAGCGGAAACCTGGCCCATTCCTTCTCTCTCGGAGTTCCTGTGGTGGTGTCAGGCCTCGAGGGTCTGAAGGCCGAGATTGAAGCGAGTGGCGCAGGAATTGCGGTCGCTCCAGATGATGATGATGAGTTGAAGCGGGCGATTATCGACATAGTTGAGGATGATGCACTTCGAGAGAAGTATTCCCAGAAAACGCGCCGCTATGTAAGGGAAAAAATCAGTTGGTCCATTACTGCCCATAAACATATGAAGGTGTACCAGATGGTCATTGCGGCAAAGGGAGCAGGTAAAGAAGAGCTCCGCAATGAAGCGATGCTCGAGTCGTAAAAGAAGTTCATATTGGAGACATGTAATGGAGAAAAACATTCACCTCGGTATTGGACACTACGGTATTGGCTTCAAGGACGGAGTCAATACGGTAATTTCGCGAAATGTGCGGGCTCTTACCCAGATCGATCCCTATATGAAGATCACCCTATTTGGAAAACTGGCGGCGGACTACGATGATTTCATAAAACCTCCTCCCGAACAACTCGAATTCAGAAATATCGATGAGTTCGATGCAGAAAAAGCACAAACGCTATTGGGAGGTAAGTCTGTTTTAAATCAGCAGGTACATGACTATGTATGGATGGGAACCAACCTTGCAGAGGTGCTTCTCGATAAGCTCAAGGACATGGATGTTATTATGATAGAAAACCTCGGCATTGGTATTCAACCATATGTGACCTATGCCTTTTATCTTTATACTCAGTATATATATACGTCCAGAGAGAAGAAAAGATTCATCTATCGTTGCCATGATTTTGTCCAGCAGCGTCCCACAAATTTTAAAAATATAAAAAAATTTCATCATCCACGATTAGGGGTTGTTCCGCACTGGCACAGTGTTCTCTATCCCGCATATCCAAATATAATATACATCGCTATAAACCGCTATGATCGATGGAGACTTCTCGAACATGGTATTGAGGAGAACAATATACACT
>CAYFYU010000008.1:42116-44504 GCA_964347455.1 uncultured Spirochaetota bacterium
CACAAATATTACAGGATCTACTCTTTACGCGGTTCTGCTTACTCCTGGTGATTACACCCTCGTAGATAATTGAGGAGGACAATATACACTATATCCCCAATTCGGTCGACAGATCTATCATTCCCAGTGATGATAAAAGAGAGGAGCTGAGAAAAAAGATAGTCGACAGGGAGAACCTCGATCCTTCGGTTCGTTTTCTTCTCTATCCTGTACGATGTGTACGGAGAAAAAATGTGGAAGAAGCAATATTTTTTACTAAATTTCTCAACTGCCTTGTTGATGCAGATCTGAAAAGGAAGAATTGCCGATTAGACGAGAGGTATCACCTCTTAGTCAGTCTCAAATCAGAACATGGGGACGATGCATTGTATGCGGAGCAGTTGGTTCAATTTGTCAAGGAACATAATTTGCCGATTACCATAGGTCTCAATGATCTAGTTTCCTTCGAGAGGGAATTCGACGCGTCTGACAGTTCGGGGATAGTTATATACGGGGTGGGTGATATATACAGGGCGGCTGATCTGGTTATAACCACCAGTATACTCGAAGGATTTGGCTTTTCCTATATAGAACCCTGGATAATAGACAGAGCAGTGATTGGTAGAAGTATTCCATTTACCACCCCAGATTTACAGGCAGCGGGAATGAAGCTTGGTCATCTTTATACCGCACTGATCGTAGATGGTCAGGATTTTAAAGATATTGGCCGTGATATAGAGGACGCCACTAAAGCACTGGATATGCGGCTGGAAAAAATCCTCAAACTCGATAGGGCAGACTATCTCAATGCTTTTATCGATAGGAATGAAACGAGTATTCTTGCCACATTACGGCTCTTCAATGAGGAGAAGAGGAGAGCTATCATCGCTCTCAACAGGGAAGTTGTCGAGCGCGTCTATTCACAGGAAAACATAGGCAGACAGCTCTATCAGGTCATTACTTCAGAATAGGGATCAATCCGACTCAGAATCCATTTTTAGTTATTGTCAGTTCGTGGAAAAGTTCCTCAATTGAAACTGCGGCGAAAGAAGAAGCGTAATCTGACATACCGTACGAGATAATCAGCTCACTATTAATAATTATGGATCCGCATGAGTATACAACATTCGGAACATAACCTTCACGTTCCTTTTGATTCGGCGCAAGTAATGGCTCTTTCAGATGGGCGACTACTTTTCTGGGATCGCTTTTATCAAGGAGGACGGCGCCAAGAGTGTAGGTTCTCATCGGTCCCACACCATGAGTGATGAGCAGCCACCCTTCCTCTGTTTCAATCGGGGAACCGGTTGCACCAATCTTGACGAATTCCATCGGATAGGAGGGAATCCTTAAGAGTTCTGCCTGCTCCCAGATATTAATATTATCCGAAAACATGACGTACATATTGAATCCGTCACAACGGGAGATCATAGCATATTTTCCATTTATTTTTCTTGGGAACAGTGCGAGACCCTTATTCTGTGCATATGTTCCGTGAAAGGGCATGATTTTAAAGTCGCAAAAATCTTTGGTCTCCATGAGTTTTGGGAGAATTGCATAACCGTTATATGCAGTATAGGTTGCATAATAGGTTGTGCTACCATCTTCTTGGGTGAATTTCACAAATCGCGCATCTTCTATGCCATTTCTCTCAGAGTAGGATACAGGAAAAATGACCCGTTCTGAAATGGTGGTATCTGGAGAAAACGATATCTCGTAATGAGAGCTGGCGACCCAGTTTATGGCCTGCAGAACTTTTTCCTTTGTCGGAGTAAGCTCAAGCTGCTTTTTTGTTTGTTCTATGCTGTTGAGCAGCTCTCCGTAGATAAAATTGTCACTTAACCTATCCATAACCATACGCACTACATCTTTATATATACGCATCTCTGCAAGTTTCTTCAGGAAGCTCTTTTTCTCATACACATGTCGCTTTATCTCCTCCGGAACATCAACGAATCTGCCCGGGGGCATGATGGTAATGTTGTTATTGCTGTCGATAAGACCTTTGCGAAATACGATGGAAGAAATATGACCTTCCCCTGTTGCCCTGAAACTGATGATTACCCTTTTCTGACCCTGCTCTAGGTTGCTCTGATCTGGGTCTTCGACAATTGATGGATTGAAAAAAGCTGTTGATTCGATTGAATATTCCCTCGTGAAGTAAGATCCTATGAGCAATTTTTTTTCATCTGACAGTGTATCATGTCCGTTGCCTGTATCTACAACCAGGTTTTTCACGTTGTTGTAATGGTTCATGAATTTTTTCTCTATATTCCGATGCCGCTTTGAAAAATCTCTGCAGACCCCTTGAATGATATCCCGTGCTTCCTTTTCGGAGAGGTCGCATATTTTTTGAATAATAGACTGAGCCCTGTCTTCTTTTCCCGGCATAAAGAACCTGGTGATTAC
>CAYFYU010000008.1:44514-61594 GCA_964347455.1 uncultured Spirochaetota bacterium
CCCGCGTCGGGTCTGGGTAAAGGACAACCGATATTCTTTTAACGTTTACTGTCATTTAGAGGATCCTTTTCCTTTTACTTTCTTAACCAGTTGTTAAATTGTTCGAAAATGGAGGTGCTTCATGCCTTTATAATATTAATTCGATTATGCTGCAAGTGGTTTTCAATGAATCGTAATTTCTGTATCTGAGGTCAATCTTTTGTACGGTAATTCTCTGAATAAGGTATATTTTATGCGAAAAATTTCGCAAAAAATGCTTGACAGTTTCTATTTTTTATGCGAAAATGTTCGCATTAACAGTTAAGAAGGACAGAGATGTGCAAAATGAGCTGAGCAAGCGGGAACGGCAGATAATGGAGGTAATTTACAGAAAGAAATCCGCCTCTGCAATAGAGGTCTTGGAGGAAATATCCAATCCTCCAAGCTATTCTACTGTACGTAAACTATTGTATATCCTTGAGGAAAAGGGATTTCTCAGACACACGAGAAAGGGCAAGAAATACCTGTATTTTCCAACGATATCTCGTAAGAAGGCGATGCGAAGTGCCCTGACACAGCTGTTAAAAACCTATTTCAACAATTCCATTGAGGATGCTGTAGCTGCGCTTATGGAGATCCACAGTGATAATCTTGCTGATGCTGATTTCGATAAATTAATAGAATTGATTGAAAAGGTGAAAGAGGAGGGGGCTGATCTAAATGTTACACGTAATTGATATGCATGCATTATATCAACTTTCTCTGAAAGTGATATCGCTGTTACTCTTGACTTTTATTAAGGGGATTTTTGTGTTTATAATTATCTATTGCTTAGCTCTAATATGTAAGAACTATTCTCCGCGATTTAAACTTTCCTTATGGATTCTTGTAATTTTTATACCTTTGCTGTTGCTCATGGTGTCACTGTTCTCTAGGGGTATTGAATTTCAAATCTGGATGGTGAGCCGAGAAAGGGATGAAGTATTTAAAATGTTTACAGCTCTCCTACCTGCTTACTCTCATCACACTGCTCAGTATACTCTCTCTGCAAATAATTCACCTATGGCTTCTTTTGGCATCAATGTACCACTTTTCCAGATACCCTGGGCATCATGGGTTCTTTTAATTTATTTTGTAGGAATATTCGTATCATTTATCCGAGTCATCTTTGGGAGGTTGGGTCTGGTACTTCTAAAAGGAAAGGCATTCCCTCTTTGTAATGAGAAGTATAGTGGTGTTGTCCGCAAATTATCTATTCAAATAGGAATAGGAAGGAATATACCTCTGTATAAGAGCCCTCTTTGTAAAATCCCGTTCACCTACAGTGTACTGAAGCCAAGCATCATACTGCCCTCGGATGTGGAGAGCTGGTCAAAAACAAGGATACGTCACGTATTGCTTCACGAGCTCGCGCATATAAAGCGCAGAGACTATCTCATTATTTTTATTGTTCGATTACTGTGTGCTTTCTTCTGGTTTATGCCAATGATATGGATTGCATATTCTAAACTTCAGATTGAACAGGAAAGGGTATGCGACTCGTTTGTAATTAAACAGGGCGTCAAACCAACAATCTATGCACGACAGCTTGTCGAAATAGCTCGTGTTACAAGAGGTCATGTGGTTTTATCATGTGTATTCATTCATAAAGGAGGAAAGAGAATGTTGGAGAAAAGAATCCGCAATGTATTAAGCGTTAACAGAAAGGTTTTCCAGGGCACAATTAAACGTTCGCTCATACCAATCATTATTTGCTCGCTTTGTCTGGTGCCTTTTTTAATTTTCAGCCCTGTGATCGCTCAGGAGAAGAATGACGACGAAGCATTGTACGGTACATGGGTTAATCCTGAATACAATAAAATGGGGAGAGCGAAGTTCGTTATGCAGCCTGATAGTGTAATGCTTTCATATATTCGGGATACAGACACAAAACACGCTGCTGGATTAAGATTTCACATTGTTGAAAGTTGGGAAGATTCCAACGGAGATGTCTGGTATAAGTTTACTCTCGAGCATACGTCATGGGAGTATTTTCTGGTGCGTATAGGAGATTCGGGAAAGATTTACGAAGAAATAATTGCTCCCACTGAATTTGCTACAGAGATCGATCCAGACAACAGGAACTACAGAATTTATTACCGCCAGTAGACATTCCTCTGAAGTTTTTAATTTACTTGGGCCATCCAAACAATTTTCGTTATTGATGTGCCTCCATCATACACGATAAATTTAACACAATCTCAATGTCTCCTTTCCATTTCTCTACCAGCACTATATCTTTTATTAGTTACAACATATCTGATTCAATATAAGAGGCCCAGCATCGTGCTGATAAAACTGGCTTACGGTAAAACCGGCTTGCAGATCAACCTTCCTGATAATCTCGATATCACAGTTCTGGAACCGAAGTATATTCAGAGTTTACATGATACTCACTCCACTGTACAGAAAGCTTTAAAGGCTCCAATTGCATCCCCTCCCTTAAAGGATCTTGTTAAACCTTCAGATAAGATTGGGATCGTTGTCAACGATATAACACGTCCAACACCATACCAGGATTTGCTTCCAGTTGTTCTGAATGAGCTTAAAAAAGTACCTGAGCAAAATATTGCCTTTTTTATTGCGCTCGGCACACATCGAGAGAACAGCCCTGGCGAGCTGCGTGAAATACTGGGAGATGAGATTGTCGATAGATATCGTGTCATTCAAAATAATAGTTTCGACCGTACTACCCAGACAAACCTTGGGAGTACCTCACGGGGGCATGTTATATGGGTAAACAGCGAGCTTATGGAACGCGATATTAAAATCCTTACCGGATTTATAGAGCCGCATTTATTTGCTGGATTTTCCGGTGGTGGTAAAGCGATCATGCCGGGAATGGCAGGCCTCGAGACGATCATGAAAAACCATAGTGCCAATATGATCGATGAACCAGGTGCAATATGGGGTGTTACATGGGGGAATCCAATATGGGAGGAAATTCACGAAATTGCACTGAAAATGGGTCGGGTTTTTCTCCTTAATATTGCGTTGAACAGAGATAAGGAGCTCACGGCTGTTTTTACCGGTGATCTGACCAAAGCGCATGCACGTGGGTGTGAATTTGTAAAAAGATCCGCAATGGTACCGGTAGAACTCCCTTTTGATATTGTGATCACCTCCAACTCGGGCTATCCCCTAGACCTGAACCTGTACCAGTCTGTGAAGGGGATGGGGGCAGCATCACAGGTTGCACGTGAAGGGGGATCGATAATCATCGCTGCAGATTGCTGGGACGGTATTCCTGAACATGGACTGTACGGCAGGTTTCTCCGGGAATCAAAAAGTCCGCAGGAATTGCTGGAAAGGATCCGTAAACCGGGATTTCTCCAGCATGATCAGTGGAGTGTGCATGTTCAGGCGAAAATTCAGTTGAAAGCTGATGTGTACGTTCGAAGTGATAATTTGACGGATAAACAGATAAGGTCAGCACTGTTAAAGCCGTGCCATCGTATAGAGGATAGCGTTGAAGAACTGCTCCTCAAGTATGGCTTGCACGCACGAATTTGTGTATTACCGGAAGGACCTCAAACAATACCATACATCAAATGACGTCTCAACAGAGGTGTAGGTTATGGTTCCTGCAGAGAATCTGAGAAGCTTACTGCACAGAATCGACGGGAGAGGGTACAAAGCGTACAAGGATATAAAGGGGAGCTATCAATTTGGGGAATTTGCGTTACTCATAGATCATGTGCAGGGGGATCCCTTTGCAACACCAAGCAGGTGTCGTGTACGGATTGATCAGAACAATGCAGGGTTCCCGGAAAATACATACAGCAACAGGGACAGAGAAGTGGCGCTCCGGGATTTTCTCACTAGACGTTTTGCGGAGGCTACGAAGAGATTCTGCAGGGGTCGGCGCGGTACCGGAAAGGGCGGTGTGATATCTATCGATCGACCGGATCAGGAAATCTTAGAGAGAACAGCGGTTTTTGTGGATGGCGGATTAATTGAAGCACGGTTCAGAATAGGGCTTCCCGCCTTCGGAAGAACCATAGCAGGAAAAATTGCAGAGACCATGCTCTTCGGTGAGCTTCCTCAGATTGTGAGAGCTTCTTTGTACTTTCGGAATCTCGACGAAAATTCGCTTTTCAAGCACATCGATATTTCAGAAGATGCAGTTGAGCTGCGAAAGCAGCTGAAATCCCGTGGGCTCATAGGTTTTGTAGCTGATGGTGCGGTTCTCCCTCGTGCGAGCGGAATAGATTCCCGTCCACTTCGTCAGGGGCGGATAGTGCCCTTTGAATCTCCGGATACGCTACGGGTTGAAATGATACTCCCAAATAGAGGAAAGATTACGGGCATGGGCGTCCCAGAAGGGGTGACATTGATCGTTGGAGGCGGTTATCACGGCAAGTCCACACTCCTCAGAGCACTCGAACTGGGCGTTTACAATCATATACCAGGGGATGGGAGGGAGTTTGTCGTATCTGATCCATCTACCATGAAGATCAGAGCAGAGGATGGACGCCGTATTGAAAAGGTAGACATATCTCCCTTTATCAACAACCTTCCCTTTGGTCGTGATACAAGAGCGTTTTCCACAGAAGATGCAAGTGGAAGCACATCTCAGGCAGCAAACATTATAGAGGCGGTTGAAGTAGGTGCTAAAATGCTTGTCATGGACGAAGACACCTCGGCCACGAATTTCATGATCAGGGATCACCGTATGCAGGAACTCGTTTCCAAGGACAAGGAGCCCATTACCCCTTTTATCGATAAGATACGACATCTCTATGATAACCTCGGCGTTTCAACGGTTTTGGCAATAGGTGGCTCTGGAGATTATTTCGATGTGGCCGACCACGTTATTTGTATGGTAGAGTATAAGCCTTTGGATGTGACGAAGCAGGCAAACGAAATCGCCAAAAAGTACAGAGCGGAGCGTACACCGGAAGGAGGGGAGGGTTTCGGCACGTTTACTGAGCGTATCCCACTGGCACATAGTTTCGATCCTTCAAAGGGGAAGCGTGAGGTTAAAATATCTTCAAAGGGCTTAAAGTCGATTGATTTTGGTATTCATCGTATTGATCTCGGAGCAGTAGAGCAGCTCATCGATATGAGCCAGACAAAAGCGGTTGGCGATGCCATACAGTATGCAACGCGATATATGGACGGCAAGAGAACAATCTGTGAAATTGTCGAAACGGTTATGGTAGATGTGATGGAGAGTGGTCTCGATATTCTGAGCCCTGTGCCTGAAGGGGAATATGCTCTCTTCAGAGGGCTGGAACTCGCTGCTACAATAAACAGATTAAGAACCCTGAGGGTGAGTAAAAAAGAGTGATGCCAAAATAAGTTCCGTTATAAAAGATCGGAAATCTCATCAACCATTACACGTCTTGCCCGGGGGAGTTTTTCCTTCATTTTCGCCGCCCCATATGAATTCATGGTGTGAATATAAATATCGGCGTCTACATTTTTCTCAGCGAGAAACTTAGCCAGCTGGTAGCCAGTGTTTTTCTCCTCAGAGTCAACGTAGATACGTCCGTCCAAATCGTGGTCAAGAAATATAACTTGAAATGGACCGAGCTTTTCGATGGCTTTCTTTGCGTCCTCCACCTGATCGAAGAAATAGAGCTCATGTTTCTTCCCAAAGTATCTCTTAAACATATTTATTCTTTCATATGAATCTTCCAGTATGAGTATCTTCATGGCTTTCTAAGTTCCCTTTTCTGTTTATACAAATTACGTTGGTAAGGGATGTTTGTCAACATGTGTGTTAAAATGACACACCTTTTGTGACCAATCCGATTCAATCTGACTCTGCAATCCAACGTTGATCAGGGTTGATAAATACGAAGAATAATGTGCTATAATTCAAATAATATAAAGAATTATATATAAAATATTTAATTGATTGGCATGGTACTTGCTTAAATATAAATGAGGAATGTCACTTATACATTTTAGGAGAAAAAAATTGTTGAAGCAACAGAAAATGACGCACATGAAAGAAAGGACACGAGGGTTCGACCCCTTTCGTCTTGTCTCTGATGAAGAGTATGGTGCCAATCTAAATGCACTTATTGCATACTACCAGATTGTAAAAGGCGAATCCAAGAAACGTCTAGCCAGGTCAAAGGTTTAATCCGACCAGCTGTTAAGCCATGGTCCTTTAACTTTAGCCTCTATGCATGATCCCGATAAGTATGATGGAGCAGGAGGGCAGTGACACGGTGCAAGAGCTTTAAACTCCTATAAAAGGAGTTCCGTTTCGCCTTCTGACATGGATCTGGTCCACCATCGCCCTATCGGAGAGAGAAAGGAGGTAGAGTACCGTATTTGCAATGTCTTGAGGTTTAACAAGTATAGTGGGGTCCAGATCGGGGCGTGCTGCCGTTGCAAATTCCGTCTCAACGCCTCCAGGTTGAATGGCAGACACCTGAATATTATATTCCTGAGCCTCTACAGCTAGAGACTTCGTGAGACCCATAACCGCATGTTTGCTTGCTGTGTAGGCTGACTGCTTTGGGTAGCCCTTGAAGCCGACAACGCTGGAGATATTTATGATGAACCCCATTTTCCTCGGGATCATGAGGCGCATTGCCTGCTGGCAAATGATATAGAGGCTGCGAATATTGATGTTCATTATCCAGTCAAAATCCTTCATGGAAAAGTCAACTAGCTTTCCCCACGTACCCACTGCTGCGTTGTTCACAAGAATATCGAGCTTCCCGAGCCGGTCTTTTATAAGGTCAAATAGAGATAGAATATCATCCTCTTTACCAATATCCGTTGGTATGGCTGTTGCTTTTCCACCCTTTTGTTGGATCTGCTCTTCCACCTCCTGCAGCAATTTCACCGTCCTGGCTGCAAGAACCACATGGGCCCCATGTTCAGCAAGGTTCAAAGCAATACTCCTCCCAATACCCCTGCTCGCTCCAGTTACAAGAGCAACCTGATCGCTTAGATCAACCTGCATTGTATATTCCTCCCACAGAATAATTGAATACCGTTATTGTATATGTTGTAAGAAAAAATTTCCTTCAAAATATCTGAATGAAAGAATAAAAACGTTCCTGGGCTGAACCGTTTAAAATAAAGATGGTTAAACTGGTACGGATGACAACCCGGAACGAGCGTGAAAAGGCTCTCAGGGAGGCAGGTTTGATTCTCGGTGATGAAGCCTATGCCGGAAGTGAGAACTTATTTCATATAAAAAGCGAGAGCCAGGTTACGGGGAAAAATCAGTTGCAGAAATTGTTCGTGATATATGTTCTCTAACCGATGGTGCGACGGTGAGCGCAAAGAAGGATGCGCTGTTTAATATCGGTGGATTTCTTACGCTCAACGACAAAGATCTCTTCGACTGTGCTAAGAATATGGTTGTTGTATTTATAGATGCGAAAAAATTTCTTCCTCATCTAAAACAGGGTCAATTTCCTGCGCCGTCTCTCGCTGCGATGCACTATCGCGATTCAGGTGTGCATGCAATGGAGCGCGGAATCGTTTCAACTGGCAGAGACAAAGAGACAGGGAAGCACATCTATCCAAAGTTCGAAATTGTCCGGCTCACGATACCGCGAAGAGTATATACAGAGGCGTATATGGATGTGGTGGCCGAATCCGTTGAAGAAGTGCTCTACAATAGAAAGGGAATAACTGGCCTCGTCTTGGTGTATGAGCCAAAGTACCTGCGATTCTTTCAGGCCCGGTTCGAAAAAGTAAAACCGTAAAATTTACCCCACTTATTTATCCAAAAAGAGAGGCGAAGAGGGGAATTCCCCCGATGAATGTTCCGATCGAGCTTCCGATATTTGACAACATAAAGACAATGAGTACATGCGTAAAGCGGTTTTTGAAAAATCCTTTAAAGCTTACTATGTCATCGTGAAGGTTTTCAAAGTCTCGCACCCTCGGTTTTCTCAGAGCGCCTTCAAGAATCCCCGTTAATATGCCTACTCCTATAACGGGAACCAGTGAAGTGAAAGGAGCAGCCACGAATGCAAGCAGTATGGTAAGGGGGTGAGCGAGCGCCGCAATGGCTCCTATTGCTGAGAGCGTACCATTTATTAAAATCCACTTATATATATAGGGCAGTGTCACTTCAGAACCACGAACTGCAAATCCAACAACAATGGCCGCGATGATTGCAACAGGTAGAATCCATGGAAGACTCTTAGCCAGCGCGCTTTTCTGGGGAATAACTTCCAGATAGCTCAGATCATCAGAAACTTTGCGGTCTCGCAACTTTTTCAATCTCTCGATCATTCCTGGTACGTGGCCAGCGCCCACTACGGCAACGACCTTATTTCCTTCCGATTGGAATACCTTCGTTGCCAGATAGATGTCACGTTCATCAATGAGTACCTCCTTCACCGATGGAAGATAATGGGAAAGTTCCTCAAGCATTCCCTGCAGGGCGCTTTTCCTTTTCAGCTGCTCAATCTCTTCTTCACTCAGCTTCTGGCTCGAGAATATGGATGCGAGCATGACTGCCAGCATCTTAAACTTTTTCCAGAAGCTTGATTTTGACCAAGCGCGTTTCAGTGTAATCTGTAACTCTCTGTCACTGAGGGTGAATGGTATGTTCATATTTTTCGCAGTTTTAATTGCTTCGATCATTTCAGCTCCCGGTTTTATTCCGAGGTCGAGACCTATCCTTTTCTGGAAAGAAGCGAGGATTAGATTTGCCAGTAAAAGAAATCCCTTTCCCTGTCGGAGAACCTGAGTTATGTTCAAATTTTTCCAGATATCCTGCTGGATGAGAGACTTGTATCGGGATTCATCAATTTCGACACAAACCTGGTCTGGTTTCTCTTGTTCGATAACTTTTCGAACATCATCGACACTTTGTTTTGATATATGTGCTGTTCCGAGAATGATAATCTCTCTTTTACCTAATTGTAGTCTTGTTATGGCCTCGCTCATCGTTTAACACTCCCTTCGGTCAATATAATACAATAAGGTTACACACCTGGGAAGAAAATTACTGTATATTTTGTAACAACAAAAAGGACATACATATCGGTGTATTTGAATCATATATTTACTTTTTCAGAGGCTGGCGCCTATATTGTACTTGTAGTTTACAGGTTAAACATTTACCGTAGCGGTTTTCTACTGGGAAAATGAGGAAAGAGGAGTTCGATGAAAGTTACCATTGCGCAGATGAATCCAACGGTTGGTGACATCGAAGGAAATTTTTCTAGGCTGGTCCATGGACTTTCGAATGCTGAAAAGGACGGGGCGGATCTGATCGTTTTTCCGGAACTCTTTCTCGTCGGATACCCGCCAAAGGACCTTCTTGAGCGAAGGTCATTTATCCAAAAGGTTGAAAAAACGATAGATCGGATAGAGCGACTATCATCTGAACACCCTGGGATCGGAATAGTCCTCGGTGCACCAACAGGGGAGAATAGGGGAAGAGTGAAGAGGCTTTACAATTCGGCACTGGTGGTTTATGGAGGTAAACTCCTTGCAGAACGACACAAATCGCTCCTACCGACATACGATGTATTCGATGAAGCCCGATATTTCAATACCTCAGGGGATGTTCAGGTTTGCTCTTTTAAAAATGAAAAATTGGGTATCTCCATATGCGAGGATGCCTGGAACGACCCGGAGTTTTGGCCTGACAACTACGGGTACTCATTTGACCCGGTTGGGGCATTGGCAGAAAAAGGTGCCACCTTTTTCATAAATATTTCTGCATCGCCCTTTACCAACGGAAAAGAAGCGATTCGTTTTAAACTTATTTCAGCTCATGCAAAGAGGCACGGGATACCCTTTTTATATGTCAATCAGGTTGGTGGAAACGATGAGCTGATCTTTGATGGGCGTAGCCTGTTTGTCGACAGCCAAGGCAGGCCTGTACATAAACTTCCCGCATTCAATGAACATATTGCAACTTTTGATCTACAGGAAAAGGGAAGTGATGCTCATTACAAACCGCAGGATAGAATCGAATCGGTATACGAGGCACTTGTTCTCGGTACCCGTGACTATCTAAGAAAATGCGGTTTTTCAAAGGCAGTCGTTGGTCTTTCAGGGGGCATCGATTCCTCTGTAACAGCCAGTATAGCAAGCAGCGCGCTCGGTAAGGATAATGTACTCGGTATTGCAATGCCTTCTCCTTTTTCATCATCGAGAAGTATTGCATATGCGAAAAAACTCGTGAATAACCTTGGCATACCCTTAAAAACCGTTCCCATTTCCAGTGTTTACAAAAGTTATCTGGATTTACTCAACGAACATTTCCTCGGTACCAAGCCCGATGTCACCGAGGAAAACATGCAGGCCCGGATCCGTGGTAATATCCTTATGGCCTTTTCCAATAAATACGGTTATCTCGTTCTTTCCACCGGAAATAAAAGCGAGATAGCTGTGGGATACTGCACCCTCTATGGAGACATGAGCGGAGGACTTGGAGTTATTTCTGATGTACCAAAGACGATGGTATATGAACTGGCCGGATATATAAACAAAGATAGAGAAATTATTCCCCGCGAGATAATCGAAAAAGCCCCCTCTGCTGAACTCAAACCAGATCAGACGGATCAGGACACACTCCCTCCCTATGAGCTTCTCGACGAGATTCTCTACTTTCTCATCGAAGAAGGGTATGCAGCGGAAGAAATAGTGCGACGTGGATTTGACGAAGAAACTGTTGCCTGGGTGGGGAAGACTGTCGCGCACAGTGAGTACAAACGCAATCAAGCAGCACCGGGGTTGAAAGTCACCTCAAAGGCATTTGGTGTTGGAAGGAGGTTCCCCATTGCAGCGAAGTACAATTTATAATCTGTTGACTTTGAGATTTTTAAGGAGCAAAGTTGGTTTTAAGCCATCTTTCAACGGCATCGCTGAATCCGTCTTCTATGCTTGAGCGTACTATCTGGAATTGGGTTTTAAGGTCATCGGGAGCATTTTCCACCAGGAAACTGGTCGCTGCCCAGTTGAGGAGATCCAGATCATTGTAATCATTTCCAATTGAGCATACAGTGTTTTTGTTTACGTCAAAGCGTGACCTGAGCCACTCGGCTGCCCTTGCCTTGGAGACTGTGCGGGGAAAGAGCTCAATCCAGGTAGAGTGTCCGTCAATGGGTGAGGTTGTCCTGATTACCTTGAGAAATGGAAGTTTTTTTTGGAGTATACGGTAGGTGGAGTTTTCACCGTCAGCAGGTTCAATGGCCACAACCTGGCAAGCATCCTGAAAATTGTGTCTTGAGTGACTGCCGCGCGTGGCAAATTTCCTATAGAGTTCAAGTCTACGCAGAAAATCGGGATTGTTCTCTCCCGTTCCGTAATAGGTAAAGGTATGGTTATCAGGTATCGGATTATGGATCATGAATTCGATGTTCATTTCAAGGAGCAGTTGTGCTGCCCTTTTTACGCTTTCTCTATCCATTGTATGCTTTTGAATGATTCTCTTGGTGGCCCAATCAACGGTACCCGCCCCTGAAGAAAATATTAAGAAATCAATTGGAAGACTTTTATCGAGTGCTCTGTAGGCTGAAAAGAGAGAGCGACCGGTCGCGATAACTCGAAGTATCTTTCTATGATACAAAGAATTCAGTGTACTGAGATCCGTGGAACTGATCAAACCATTTCTATGGAGAAGGGTTCCGTCGAGATCTGTAACGACCATTCCCGCCATATTTGATATGCTGTCTGAATGGTACACTGTGTATCTCCCATAAATCAGTAGACCAACACGACGGTTACAAAGGATAGGGAATGGACCGTATGTTAAACATCGAGAGTTACCGTTGCTCGCCAGCCACGGGCAAGCTGCTCAACACGAAAACGGTAAAAGGTAACGGCCTTGACATCAACGAGCAGCTCATGGTGTGTACTGTCTATCATCTCCCCAGCTGCTATTGCTTTCAGCTTATAAATTTCCCCTTTTTCTCCAATACGGAGCGAGGCTATTCTCAGCAAAAGCCTTTCGGCATCTTTAAGAAAAATCAGCTCCTGGAGAAAATCGAAGAGGAGGAGCTCGATCGCGGAATTTGATATACTAATAGATTTTGAAATTTTTCTTTCGATTGTTGCAATATTTGAGACCATTACGTTGAGTGTTGCGTCCCAAGCGGAGAGAAAGAGCTCATCGAGGCTCTTGCCATATGCCTGAAAAGCGACATCAGCTATTGTGATTTTTTCCAGATAACGATAGGTCATGTCTTTTCCTGAATGATCAACCTTTTATATTTGCCAGAGGAACAAAACGGACAACACGCCTGCTGATTCCTGCCTTTTCTGTTGCCTCAATAACATCATCGATGTTCTTATAGGCCTTTCCAGCTTCTTCAGCAAGACCGGAAAATGAGGAAGTCCGTACATAGATGCCTCGATATTCCATTTCTCGCTGTAGCTTTCGCCCATCGAACTGCATTTTCGCACTGCGACGGCTCATTTTTCTACCGCTTCCATGTGCGGTTGTATAAAAGGTCTGCTTGCCTCCTGCTGTACCAGCAAGGAGGTAAGACCCTGTTTCCATGCTCCCACCGATAATGACCGGTTGTCCCGTTTCAACGTATGGCCCCACCAGGTCAGAGGTATGGGGACCAAGAGCCCGTGTGGCCCCCTTTCGATGTATTAACACTTTTCGCGTTTTTCCTTCTACTTCATGCTGTTCTATCTTTGCTGTATTATGGGCAACATCATAGATCTGGTCCATACCGAGATCTTCCGGGGACCGGTGAAAAATATCGGAAAACACCTCGCGAATCCGATGGAGTATTACCTGGCGGTTGGCAAAAGCCATATTTATCGCGCAATTCATTGCAGCAAAATATTCCTGACCTTCCTGTGATCTAAAAGGAGCACTGGCAAGCTCACGGTCCTTGATCGTCATATTATATTTACGGTTCATCACTTCAATGAAGATCTTCATATAGTCGGTGGCCACCTGATGACCAAAGCCACGGCTCCCACAGTGAAACATGATAACAACCTGGTTTGGTCGTGTAATACCGAATGTCTCCGCCAAATCCTTATCAAAAAGGTGTTCTGGTTTTACGAGCTGTATTTCGAGATAGTGATTTCCCGAACCCAGAGTGCCTACCTGTTTGTATCCCCGTTCGATAGCCTTCTGGCTGATCTTCGATGCATTTGCACCACTGACACAGCCTCCTTCTTCGGTCCGGTCAAGATCTTCCTGCCGGCCAAATCCCTGTTTCAGGCACCAGCGGGAACCCTGTTCCACCAGGTTCTTGAATTCATCTTTGGATATTTTGATAAATCCTGATCCACCCACACCGGCAGGGACACGTTCGAACAGTTTGTCGATGAGCTCTCTAAGTTTCGATTTTACCTCATCAAACTCGAGGTTGGTCTTTACAAGTCTCATACCGCAGTTTATATCAAAACCGATACCGCCGGGAGATATAACTCCTGTTTCTAAATCGAAAGCTGCAACGCCTCCTATTGGAAATCCATATCCTGTATGCCCGTCAGGCATACAGATCGCATAATTTATAATTCCAGGTAGGGTGGCAACATTGGTGATCTGTTCGAAGACACCTTCATCCATGCTCTCGATAAGCTTTTTTGTGGCATAGATACGCGCTGGAACCCGCATTCCACTCTTGGAGGTTTGAGATATTTCCCACAGGGCATCGTCTATTCGTTTTACATCTTTTACCAGAGCCATATCATAACGATAACCGAGTCATGGTTTTACGTCAAGTCAGACTGATCAGGGTAAAATAACAATGGGCAGTGAAGGGATAAGAAATTATTATTATTTACAGAATTGGATCGCTAGATTTAAAGAGCTTAGGATGCTTCGCTTACAAGAAGGTTGGAGCAATAAACATAAGGAATAGAAGAAGGAGAGGTGTATGAAGTTAGAGCTGAAAAAGGTCTATCACGGGTTTCGTTTTGTTAAGGAGAAACCTATCAGGGAATTAAAAGCAAAAGGTCGAATATTTAAACATGAAAAGAGTGGTGCGCGACTGCTTTCACTAGAGAATGATGACGACAATAAAGTTTTCTCCATAAGCTTTCGAACACCACCCAGTGACAACACCGGTATTCCCCACATCATTGAACACTCTGCTCTCTGCGGATCACGGAAGTTTCCGACAAAGGAACCCTTCATCGAGCTAGCAAAAGGATCGCTGAACACGTTCCTCAATGCCATGACTTTTCCCGATAAGACGATGTATCCAGTGGCCAGCAGGAATAAGAAGGATTTTTATAATCTTATGGATGTGTATCTCGATGCGGTTTTTTATCCCAATTTGGCAAGATATCCTGAAATATTCATGCAAGAAGGTTGGCATTATGAGCTCGATTCCGCGGATAATCCCATTACCTTTAAAGGAGTGGTATACAATGAAATGAAGGGGGTTTTTTCGAATCCAGAGGCTGTACTGTTCAAAAATGTACTTGAATCCCTTTTTCCGGATACTACCTACGGTTATGAATCGGGTGGGGATCCAGATATCATTCCCGATTTAACCTTTGAGAAGTTTGTTTCTTTTTACCGGCGATACTATCATCCATCAAACTGTTACATATTTCTTTATGGAGACCTGGATATAACTGCATATCTGAAATTCCTTGATACGAATTATCTCAATGAATTTGATAGATCAGAGATAAACTCGAAAATTGAATTGCAAACTCAATTTAGAAAACGGAGGGAAGTACTTGCAACCTATCCAATTTTACCACATGAAGAGAAAAAGGATAAGACCTACTTTAGTCTGAATTGGGTTATCGACCACGCTACTAATCCAGAGCTGGTTCTAGCCTTTACCATTCTCGAATATCTTCTGCTCGAAACACCTGCTGCACCTCTGAAAGTTGCCCTGCAGAATGCACTGATTGGCAAGGATGTATTAGGTCAGTTTGAGGGGGCAATCCTGCAGCCCATATTGAGCGTTGTGTTGAAAAACAGCAATAAAGATCGTAAGGAGAAGTTTGAGTCAGTCGTATTCGAGACGCTCAATAATCTGGTAAGCAAAGGAATAGATAAAAAACAAATTGAAGCGGCAATTAATATACATGAGTTCAAACTCCGGGAGGCTGATTTCAGGGGATTTCCAAAGGGGCTCGTTTACTGTATGTCGGTAATGGGAAGCTGGCTTTATGACGGGGATCCTTTTATGCATCTCGAATATGAAAGGAGTTTAAAAAAGGTAAAGAGGGCTTTAAAAAATGATTACTTCGAGCGTATGATAGAGCAGTATCTGATTCAGAATTCCCATCAGTCACTTGTTGTCGTCGAACCTGAGAAAGGCCTTGCTGAAAGAATGGCACAGGAGGTTCAGGAAAAATTAGACCAATATAAGGAGGGTTTAGAAGTTAAACAGATAAGAGAAATCATTAGCAAAACCTCTGATTTAAAGAGGCGACAGAGGATCCCCGATAAACCTGAGGATCTTGAGAAAATTCCGCTGCTTTCATTGGGTGATATAGATCCTAAGTCCGAAAAATTGCCCCTCGAAGAATTGGGGAAGGATGGGGTCAAGATTCTCTCCCATCCCATATTTACAAGCGGTATTGCGTATGTTGATCTCCTCTTTGATACATCATCAGTCCCTCAGAAAGATTTACCCTATATATCACTTCTTACTCAGATTTTAGCCAAGGTGAGTACAGGTAAGTATTTTTATGCCGATCTATCAAACCACATTCTTATTCATACAGGTGGTATTCGGTTCAGTACTGAGACGTTCAGTGATAAGGATAATGATTCTATCTACTATCCCAAACTGATGGTCAGGTCAAAATCACTTGTCAGTAAACTACCCGAGCTTTGCAATGTTCTTGGTGAGATAATGGGAAATACTCGTTATGACGAGACGAAACGATTCAGGGAAATAATTCAGGAAACAAAATCTCGATTTGAGATGAGTTTATACGACAGAGGGCATTTCATCACTGCCGGACGTTTACTCTCATATTTTTCTCCAAGCGCACAATATTCGGAGATGCTCGGTGGCATATCCTTCTTCCATTTTGTCTGTGAGCTCGAAAGGGAATTCGATAAGAGGGCAGATGAAGTCATAAATAAATTACGTGAAATTGCCCAAAATATTTTTAGTAGAAAAGACCTCATGGTAAGTGTGACGGCCGCAAGGGATGATCTGAAAAATTTCATGGGAAATTTTCCAAGGATCCTTAATTATCTGAATGACGGTGAGGGGCCGAAAGCTTCGTATAGTTTCAATCATTCCTCTAAAAACGAGGGTCTCTTGACACCGGGTAAAGTTCAGTACGTTGCAAAGGGCTTTAACTTTAAGAAACTGGGGTTTGATTATAGCGGAAGCCTGCAGGTGCTTCGAACCATAGCAAGTCTCGATTATCTGTGGAACAGAATACGAGTACAGGGGGGTGCCTATGGAAGCTTTGCTCGATTTTCAAGAGATGGCAACATGTATTTCTGCTCATACAGAGACCCAAATTTGGCGGAAACTCTCGAAGTGTATGATAAAGCAGATGAGTATTTCAGGTCATTTAACATAGGCGATAGAGAAATAACAAAGTACGTAATCGGTACCATAAGTAAACTGGATCATCCACTTACCCCGTCCATGAAGGGAGAGGTAGCAACGGAAAGATACCTTCAAAATAGCACTCACGAAGATGTACAGCAATTGCGGGATGAAATTTTAAGGACCGGAAGTAAGGACATCCGAAATAGTGCTGATCTCATCAGGGAGTCCATGAAAAAGGACTATATCTGTGTACTCGGGAATGAGGGGAAGATAAGGGAAAACAGCGCTTTATTCGATAATCTCATTAATGTGTTTTAAATGCGATGCACGGACAAAGGTAACCGATAAAGTGCATATTGCAGCCAAAAAAATAAACAATAAAATGATTATCATTATCTGTGGACCGGTCTTTTCGAAGAACTGACCTATTAGCCAGGGAAAAAACATACTCCCAATACTCCCACCAATAAAAAACCAGCTTGTAATCCGACCGGTAATATCCATGTTTCTTTCAGCAAAGTTAATAGATGTTGGAAATATAGAGGCCATTGACATTCCCATTATTGCAGATCCAATCAAAACAACAATTACTGAACCTGGCCATACCAGTATGATACAGCCTGCGATAAAACAGCCGGCAATGTCACAAAGAAGCATTGTTC
>CAYFYU010000008.1:61604-78060 GCA_964347455.1 uncultured Spirochaetota bacterium
TAATCTTCCAAGGGTGAGGGAGCCCCAAAAAACTGAGGTGAGATATGCTGCAGTAGTTTCACTAGCGAGACGGCGGGCAACTGCATAGGAGTAAATCCAGCCGCCATAGCTTATCTCAGCTCCTACATGAAGGAAGAAGAACACCGTAATAAGTATAACGAGCACGTGATCCTTACCCTTGGAGTCTATATTCTGTGAAGGTTTCTGAATTTTCGGGCTTTGCAAAAAGAAAACAAGAAGGACCAATGGAAGCATGACAGAGGCTAAGATCCAGTATGCCCAGTCTATATCTGAGCTAAACCGAAGCACTTGCGCAACAACCAGGGGTGAAAGTAATGCACCAAGTCCGAAAAAGAAGTGAAGGCCATTCATAAAGGGTCCTACCCGGTTTCCGTGGATCCATACGAGGAGTGTGTTTGCACCTACATCGAGTGTACCTTCAGCCATACCTAGAATGAAAAGAATTGTAGTGAGCAACCATAAAAAAGAAATGAGTGGCACCTGAATCATCATTACCATCATAACACACAATGCGATACTAATAATAGGGTGGCCTTTCATGTGATCATACATATGGCCACTTAACAGCGACCCGAACAGGTATCCAAGGGAATGGGTAGTAAATAGAAAGCTTATCCTGCTTAAGTCGGTACCGGTGTGTTCGGCGAGTTTTGGAAGGGTAGGACCGATTATACCGATAACGAAACCTAGGGTTATAAATGATACAAAATATGCTGCAGTTTTTACCAGTCTTCCTTGTTCCTGCAAGAACACAGCTCCATGGTTACATTACACCGAAAATACAAATACCGAGACTTGTACTTCAGATTGCACTATCTTAACGTTTGTTTCTTTAAAAAACAATGAAACATTTCTCTTTCTTCCATTTTGTAATTCAACCTCTATTAATTTGATATTACATTTTGTTTAAGGAGGAGAGCTTCCTTTGACGAGAAGAGAAAGGGTTTATGCTGCTATTGAAGGTGCACAAACCGATCTTATACCATATCAGATAGATGTAACCTCAGGATTTGCTCTAAAATTGCAGGAAAAAACCGGGTGCAATGATGTTGAGGAATATCTCGGAAATCATCTCTCGAAAGCCAAATATAAAAAGAATCGGAAGCTAGATGGTGGAAAGGAGCTCGACCTCTTTGGGGTCACATGGATGGAGGATCCAGCTCATGGAGATGTAGGCATAATATGCGATCATCCGATAAAGGAACCGAGTCTCGCGCACTATACCTTTCCCGATGTACAGAGGGATTTTGCCCTGAATCTCTGCAAAAAGCTGGAAATTGATAGTAGAGATACTTTTAGAATGTTTCTCATTACAATGAACTACTATGAACGAGCTTGGAGCTTGAGGGGTATGGAGAATATTCTCACAGATATGCTGATGAATACAGTATTTGTCGAAGAACTTTTAGACCATATCCTTAACCATCATCTCGAGCTTCTCGATACTGTTCTCGATTATGATTTTGATGCCGTTTATATAGGCGACGATTGGGGGCAGCAGAAAGGTCTTATTATGGGACCACCGCTTTGGAGAAAGTTCATTAAACCTGGTATGTCAAAGATGTTTGAAAAGATAAAGGGGAGGGGTAAATACGTCTGTTTGCACAGTTGTGGTGATATAAGGGATATTCTCCCTGATCTCGTAGACATGGGTCTTGACATCTACAACACAATTCAGCCTGAGATTTATGACCTGAACAAGTTAAAAAATGAATATGGACAACACTTAACCTTCTACGGTGGGATCAGCACACAGCAGTTTCTCCCATATGCCTCGGCAGAGGAGGTAGGAGAGGTGACGAGGAAGGTGAAGAAAATTATGGGTAAAAAAGGTGGTTACATACTGGCTCCCACACACAGTGTTACCGATGATATTCCTGTTGAGAACGTAATGGCAATGGTTGCCGTTGCGCATGAAAAAATGAATAAAAAAGTATAACAATTTATATATTTTTTAGTATTTGCATAATATTACCAAATACTATTTCGCGTTCATCATCGCCCTTTAACTCGTAGAAAATTCCCTTCTGTTTGTAGAATTGCATCACAGGAGAAAAGGTGTTGTAAAATATTTTTAACCTTTCCCTTATCGTTTCTTCCCTGTCATCTTCGCGCTGATACACTTTTACTCCCTGAGGAGGGGGATCGAAGTAGACATTGTAGATCTTTCCATTCTCTGTCATTCTACGGCCGGTTAGTCTTTTTAATAAAATATCATCATCGCATTTGAGGTAAATAACCGCCTCTAAATCAGCAATCTGATCGAGCATCTCAGCCTGTCTGATAGTACGGGGAAAACCATCGAAGAGAAATCCATTCCTACAATCATCCTCTCCTAGCCTGTTTTTAACTATCTCAATAATAATATCATCCGGGAGAAGTTTGCCTGCATCCATATAGGATTTTGCAGTAACTCCCAGTTCTGTTCCTCTCTGTACTTCATCCCTGAGGATATCGCCTGTAGAAATGTGCGGAATCGTGAATTCAGTTGAGATGCCCTTTGCATGTGTGCCTTTACCAGCACCTGGTGCTCCCATAAGAATCAAATTCATATTTAAATCCTTAGTATTTTTTTACAATCCAATAAATGCCTGAGTAAGACCGATGATGAATCCAAGGCAGGCGCCAGAGAGGATGATGAAATTGATTTCCGGACCTGAGGCTCTTTTAATGAGGGACTCGAGAACGGTAAAATCAAATTCATCTATTTTCTCCCGTACAATATTTGAGACCATACCTTCGTTGATAACTGATTCGATGATTTTTCTTTTAAAGTATCCATCTTTATCGATAAGCAGCGCGATAATAACCCTTTGCACCATTCCCTTGAGAAGAGGAACCTCCCAGAGTTTCGGACTATTTTTGTCAAGAAATGAATCGATTGCATTCATGAGGTTTTGCCGATCCAGCTTTTTACGTATTTCCTCACTGTTGACCAGATAATTATTGACGATGTCTCCTGCCCGTTGGGCTAATTCAGGTTTCCTTTTCGGAAGCAGACCCTGAATACCGAGAAACTTCTTTCTTGGGCGAAAGAGAAGCTTTATTGCGATAAAGTTTGTAATAAATCCGAGAAAAGAACCGACTGCAGGATAGACGAGAAAACGAAGATAGCTCATATAACTAATCCCTGAGTTTATCTGAATATAACAATATTTTTCTTAAAAGGAATCTGATTTAAGAATGTTGATTTACCGGATAACCTACCAATTGTAATCCACTGACAATCCAAATTAACATTCCTGGAATATTTCCTTGCGGTATGGTGATGCAGAGAATTTACGGCAAGCGATTATCAACTGAAAATACAGGATCACATGTTAATGTAATACTTTCCCACCTGCACCAATAAGTATTGGATTTCATATGGTGAATGTGGGTGAAAAGGAGATCCTCTTCTGATTACAAATTCAATTTATACACCCGATGACGTTTATAGATGATACCGCCCAATCTTCGCATTTCTGCCTGAACGGCAGTATTTGATTCGAGCTCGTGATGACTGTCTATATACTCCATCCCAAGCTTTTGTGCGCTTTTTATCATTGCAATTGCCATAACGGTATCGAGTCCTTTTCCGCGATATTCCTTCTTTATCGCACCCAGAAGGAGGTCGAGCCGTTTGGATTTTTTCTGAGTTGATTTTATCAAAAAATAGCCTATTGGAATCAACCGGCCTCGGACTTTCTGAAAACCTTCGGTTATATCCCTTATTCCCAGTATAAAGCTCACGATCTCTTCATGCTCATTAACAATTACCTTAATAAAGTTCGGATCAATGATTTCAGAGTAGTTATGTGCGGTCTTTTTAATTATGTCTTCTGAAAGGGGAATGAATCCATATATTTCGGTATATGTTAGATTCATGAACCGGAGGATGGATGGGAGATAGGATTTTACCGCTTTATGCGAAGTGAACTCCAGAATACGTATAGAAGCCCTCTTGCGAACACGTTCTGAAACTTTTTCATAGAGAGGAGGTATCGACTTTGGTATTTCGATTTTGTAGGTGACGTAATCCACCTCTTTTGTAAATCCCTCATTCTCTATCAGTTCAGGAATGTACTCATAATTGTATATTGTGCCAATCGAAGGTCTCTCGTTGAAGCCTTCGATGAGAAAGCCCTGAGGATCCTGGTTTGAAAAACCTAGAGGACCAACGAGGCGACTCAGTTTATTTTTCCGTGCCCAATCTATGACTCCAGTAAATAAACCATGTGATACATCTTTATCATTGATAGATTCGAAATTGCAAAATCTTGCCTGACGGTCATTCCAAATTTCATTCAGTTTGTAATTAACAATACCCATAATTCTTCCCACAGGATTTCCATTTTTATAAGCGATAAAACAAACCGTATCCGAATAAGCGTGATGGATATTTTTTTCGGGAAAAATGTATCTCTTTTCATACATGTAGAGAGGAGGAACCCAAAGTTTGTGGTCCTTATGGAGCAAAAAGGGAACCCGTATGAATTTTTTCTTATCCTGATTTGAACTCATCTTTACTATGGTGACTCCCATGGGTATCTCCTATCCCAACGTATATTTTATTGTTATTACACTCTCCGGACAGGTTTCATGACAACAATAGCATCGAATAAAGGTATCACAAAGATGTTTAGGATATTTGTCATCCCGAATTCTAATCGGTTTCGGTTTCGACGGATAAATTTTGCAATATTCATGTATTTTACACATTTTTTTCTGTTTATAATGGGAAGTTGCACAAAGAGCTTTTTTAGGAATCTTCTGAGGAAGGGAGCGAGTAAATTAAATTTTTCGCTGGATTGGAGTAATGGAAATTTTAATAACAGTAAACAGGTAAAATGTCGTATTTCCTTTCCCTGTCATTTTTGTTACTTGATAAAACGACCGTTACCGATTAAGTTAGATTTATGGAATTAGCCGAACAGCGAATTGTTTGACAAAAGGTAATTTTCGTTATTATAATGTTTGCGAATGAATATGGAAGATAAAGAACTTACAATCGTCGAGCATCTCAATGAGTTGCGAAGAAGAATAATCTATATACTTTTAGGCGTTCTCATTACTTCAGCGGCGGCCTATCATTTCATAGATGAAATTCTTGAATTTATAACCAATACCGGAAAGATCGAGGAGTTGGTCTTCATAAATCCTACTGAGGCGTTCTTTGTTATCATAAAGCTATCCGTTCTCAGCGGTGTGATAACAGCCATGCCCTTTATCCTTTATCAAGTATGGAAGTACGTCGGTGTTGCACTGAAGCGTCATGAACGAAAGTATCTAATCTACTTTGGTCCGCTTTCATATGTGCTCTTCCTCTGCGGTGCATCTTTTGCATTCAGATCGGTCCTTCCCCTGGGTATACGTTTTTTACTCTCCTTTTCAAAGGAATACATCACACCGATGATCACTTTAAATGCCTATGTATCTTTCCTGATAAAAATGATTACAGCATTTGGTTTAATGTTTGAACTGCCCCTCGTAATACTTCTATTGTCAAAATTAGGAATTGTTACACCAGAAGCATTGAAGAAGGGAAGAAAATATGCTATTGTGGTTATTTTTGTTGTTGCCGCTGTTCTAACACCACCGGATGTAATAAGTCAAATAATGCTTGCTATACCTATTTTGGTGCTGTATGAGATTAGTATATGGATCTGTAAATCGGTGACCAAGAAGCGAGAGAAGGAGCTGAACATAAACGAAGCTGCAGTGCATGAGGCATGATGACATCTCTATTGGGAAAGGATAGATAATGGCCCAGAAGAGAAAAAGTTACAATGTTGAAATATCAGATATTTTTGAACCTGAGCAGGAAGATTTCGTGATTGATAAAGTGGTGGGTTTCGTGAAACAGAATGGCGCTGAGCTTAAGGAATATTTTAAGACAACCGATACAATCGTTGTAAAAAGAATATCTGAGGAAGATGCAAAAAATCTCTGCGAAAAATTGAAAAACAGAGATCTCTCGGTTCGAATGTATGACGTACAGGAAAAGAAAAAGGAAAGAGAAGCGGAAACGATCAGATGTCCAAAATGTGGATTTGTTCTTGAGTTTCCAGAATGGCGATGTCCCGATTGCTATTATGAATTTCCTGATTTCGGCTTCGAGGACGATACTACAGCATAGAAATTCAGTGTTTAACCAGAAGAATCCTCTTTAAGTTTCAATTCATCATATGCATTGAAAAATTCTAAGAGCTTCTGTTTAATAGTACCTACCTTTTTACATGCCAGGACCTGTTGTGTAAGATCTGATGCATCACTAGCTTTAATTTTTCTTATGAGTCTTTTTATCTGTGGAATCAAAAGCGGTTCCATGCTCAGCTGCCTGATTCCAGAACCGATAAAAAATGGAGTAAAGAGGGGATTACCCGCAAGCTCACCGCACACTGCACAGGGTTTACCGTGTCTGCAGGCAGTCCTAGCTGTAAACTCGATTAAACTGAGTACTGCAGGGTTTTCTGGAAGATAATATGATGCAACATTTTCATTTGTTCGATCAACAGCGAGCGTATACTGAACCAGATCATTTGTACCGATACTGAAAAAATCACAGAGTTCAATTAATTGTTCTGATGCAAGTGCTGCGGATGGTATCTCGATCATTATACCGATCTGTAGCTTTTCATCGAAAGGGATACTCTTGCTCAATAGTAAGGCTTTTTCCTTTTCAATGATTTCGAGGGCTTTTTCCATGTCTTCATAGCTTGAAATCATAGGCAGGAGTATGCTCATGGGTCCGTGACCGCTGGCACGCAGCAGGGCTCGAATCTGTACTTTAAAGATCTCCGGTCTATGGAGCGATACCCGTATCGATCTGAGTCCAAGAAAAGGATTCGGTTCGAGAAATGGCGTTGATTGTTGAAATGGGAAGAACTTGTCACCACCCATGTCGAGTGTCCTGATGGTTACCGGCATACCTTTGAACATCTTTATCAGTGTTGCATAGGTAGTATACTGTTCCTTTTCACTCAGCAGTTTATTATGAATAATGAAGGGAAGTTCTGTTCGAAATAATCCCACCCCTTCTGCTCCGTAACGCAGGGCAATATCCGCTCCTGGTAAGAATTCAATGTTCGCCTGAAGGGTAACTCTCTCATTATCTAGGGTTATAGCAGGAAGTTCCAGGTTTTCTTCAAGAGTTTTCAAGTAACGCCTGTAATCATCCTGAATCTTCTCGTATTCCTTGACAACACTCTCGGAAGGGGTGAGTAGTACACGTCCGACATGACCATCAACTATGATTAAATCCCCAGTTTCTATTTTTGAAGTTGCACCCTTTACATCAATGATGATGGGAATACCGAGCGATTTTGCGAGGATCGTTGCATGGGACGTCTCACTTCCTACTTCAGATACAATCCCTTTTATTTTTTCAGTATTAATGTACATAATCATTGAGGGAACAAGTTCCCTGACGACGAGCACACCCTCAAGATCTTTAATGAGATCGGAACCCTTATCACCCTGTAAGGTTTTTATTATCCTCATTGACACATCTTCTATGTCTCTACCACGCTCTTTGAAATAGATATTGTCAATATTTCTGAATGTTTCAAGATATGTGTGCAACCCCTCTACAATGACCCACTCCGCGTTTTTCTTTTTACTCGAAATGAGAGATGGTACCTCATCGGTGAAAAATGGATCCTCTGTAATCATAATGTGACTCTGGAGAATGTCAGCCTCTGTGTTGCCGAGCTCTTCGAGAATACGCCTTTGATCATCTTTTAATACTCTTTTTACCTTTTTCAGGGCCTCCCTGTATCTTTTCTGTTCACTATGTATCATACCTGCTTTTATATGGTATTTCGATATAGATAGTTTTTCCGGATTGCTTACAATAGCTCTCTGTATAGCAATTCCATCTACAACAGCTTCGCCGCTCAATATGTGTGTTTTCTTCATGAATTTATTTTCATTCTATAGGAAATGATCGTTATGTCAAAGAATTATGTAAAATCCTGAATGTAATGGTATGACACTCATGAAAGATTTGCGAGAAGGTACATCAGGATATATAATTAGTCGTGGTAGCTTATTAACAATCTAGAGATGGATGAATGAGGAAGGTGTAAACAGAGGGTAGGGGGAGAACGACCCGGGAATGAGTGTAAGATCTGTACATCGCGGTAAAAATAATCATGAACGTTACGATAAGATCTATCGGTATACTAATGAGATTATTCTCATACTCGATTTTGATGGCAGGGTTCGCGAAGCAAACGATAGGGCGATGAGCTATTTTCCACAACCTATAATCGGAGAAAGCATCAATTCACTTTTTGCAGGTATCGATGTCCCCATATCCTCTATTTCAACTACCCAAATAGTTCAATCATTTCACGTTCATTCAAAACCAAATGAAGGTGAAGAAAAAAACTTCCTAATCTCAATAATACCATTGAATGGTGAAGAACATAGTCGGGATATAATGGTACTGGGAAGGGATGTCAGTGAAGTTGAATCCTTTCGTAATGAGATCGAACAATTGTGGGAACAGAACAGGAATTTAGAGAAGGAGCTGCGGTTATTACGAAATGAGATAGGCGGCGAGGATATATATAGTTCGCTTGCAACTGCTTTGAGTAAGCTCGAAAAAGCAAAAGAGGAGCTAGAGGGGAGAAATCAAAATCTCATCAAACAACTGGAACTGGCAGCTATACTTCAAAAAACTCTTGTTCCACAAGATTTTCCAGAGGATAAGTATTTAAGGTTTGCATTTTACTTTGAACCCATGCAATTCGTTGGAGGTGACTATTATGATATCATCGATCTGGGAAAAGGGAAAAAGGGGTTAATAATTGCTGATGTTTCGGGACACGGTGTATCGTCGGCATTCATAGCGGCAATGCTTAAGATTTCATTTATGAATTATGCTCCGATATATAATTCACCGGCAGCGGTTTTATCAAAGTTGAACCATGAATATTGTCGATTAATACAAACGGGAGAGTTTGTAACTGCCTTCTACGCAGTATTTGATACACTGCAAAAAAAACTGACCTACTGTGGTGCTGGGCATCCACGGCCTATGTATTTAAATGGCCCTACAGGTAAAATAAATACCCTTAATTCTCGAGGATTTTTCATCGGTATGTTCGAAAATGCTGAATACAGGGATTTAACAATTGAGCTGTGTGAGGGTGATCGTTTGATGGTATTTACCGACGGCATCATAGAGGCTTATTCTGACGAAAGAAAAGAACAGTATGGTGAGAAAAGATTATTGAAGAACTTCAAAAGCTGTTTCAACCTACCGATCAACCGGATGATCAATTGCATAGTCGATGATGTTAAGACATTTATGAAAAAAAGCATATTCTACGATGACCTTGCAATAGTTGCTACTGAAATAAAAACTCTAAAAAAGGACGCGAAGGGGACAGAAGATGAAGTTAAGCATGATTGAAAAGACAATAGAGACAATTCGAGAGCTGCCAACGCTGCCCCTTGTTGCACATAAAATTAATACGATTCTCCAAGACCCAAAATCGAGTGTGTCAGACCTGACCAAGATCGTGGAGAAGGATCAAAGTCTTGCAGCCAAGGTTCTCAAACTTGTGAATTCCGCTCATTACGGCTTAACACAGCGAGTGACAAATGTAAAACAGGCGATTGCTCTGCTCGGATATAAAAATATTTCTTATATCGTTATGACTATTTCAGTTTTTGACACTTTGAGACATGTAAAAAAGCATCACTTTGACAGGAGAGAGTTCTGGAATCACTCAATTGCCGTTGCTCAGTTGAGTTTGAAATTGGCAAAGGAATGCGAATATAATCTGATCGATGACATTTTTACAGCGGGACTTCTTCACGATCTCGGCAAAGTTTTCATGGATGGATACTTACATGAAGAGTTCGAGGCAATTGTCGAGTGTGCTCAAAAAGATGGTATTTCATTCATTGAAGCAGAAAATCGACTATTCGACGTTGATCATACAATGGTCGGGGAGTGGATAGCAAGAACCTGGGGGCTTCCTCTTCACGTCATTGCTGGAATAAAACACCATCACCAGGATATGGAAAATCGAAAAGGTCTTTCTCTGTCATCGGAATCGTTTATCGATATTATAAAAATAGCAGATATTGGTGTTAAATTGAGACAAATTGGGAACAGCGGAGACGGACAAGCTTATAAACGTAAACTTGACAATAGTTTCTTCAAACGTTTACCGATTGATAAAGACGACGTAAACATACTTCTCGATGAATTGGAGAGAGATCTCTACAAGTCTGAGATACTCCTGAATTTAGCATTATAACCGCCAAAAGAGATGTTACACGCCCTTTAATTTATTGACAAAATAAGCATGTGGACTAAAACCAGAACACCATATCAACGAGGGGGAAGAGGTATATAAAACGTCGAGCTTTGAAATCACCGCGGGAGCCATATAATTTTCCGAAAGGAAAGGTACGGCTCATAAACTGGCAGGAGGTTGAGCCTATGCCGCCAGGAGGATGGCCGGGTATTCATGGTGACCCGGAAACCGAGTTAATCATCTGCCGTGAAACTGCGGGATCAATAAAGACTGTAATGGGATGTTTAGTTTATGGGCCGGGGGCTTCACACGATCCTCACTGCCATCTCTACGTGGAAGAGTTCATTGACTGTTTGAGGGGGAAGCGGGTCGTCGGTCTTTTGCCGTAGAGGTTGAAGTTCGTGAACCTGAACAGCGCCGGTTACGCAGAAGTGAAGCCCATTGCTGAATTCCCGCTTGATCTCTGGGAATATATAATGGATGTCAACGTAAAGGGTACCTTCCTGGGCTCTCGGGAGGCAGCCAAGGTTATGCCGCGGCAGGGGAGTGGAAAGATCATCAGTATCTCCTTACTTCAAGAATTTGTCGGACGAGCTGGAGATGCTGCTTATTCGGCAAGTAAGGCATCGGTGAATCTTATGACCATGTCCATGTCATGTGAATGGGCCAGTAAGGGTATATCGGTGAGGGGCGTCCAGCACCAGGTAGGAGCAATAGCATCGGATGGGTTTCCCGAAGTACCTGTGATAGATGAGTGAAGTTATATTCAGCCATGGAGAAATTTTAATGGGGATTAGGATCTATCCCTCTCTGACCGCTACAGGGCAGGATAATGTTTTTATTGAGACCACCAGGTAGGCACCCTGTCCCATCGATGTTTCTTTAATTCGTAGAGGAGATCTTTCGGTAATCCTTTTCCGTCACTCGTATCAATGTTCTCCCTGACATGGTGGGGCTTACGCATTCCCGGTATGATTGTACTTACCGTTGTGTTGCAGAGTATGAATCGGAGTGCTGTTTGAGCCATTGTCATACCTTCCGGTATGAGAGGGCGCAGTTTGTCTGCATGTTCAACACTTGATTCGAGGTTTTCCGGAACAAAATAGGAAGCTCGCCAGTCACCTTCGGGAAAGGTTGTATTTTTCCTGATATTACCGGTTAATGTTCCTTCGTCGAAAGGAACACGAGCAATCATAGCGACTTGCAGTTTATCACAAAGTGGAAATAATTCATCTTCAGGTGCCTGATCAAATATATTGTATATTACCTGTACTGCATCAATCTTACCGGTTTTCAATGTTTGCAGAGAATTGTTTGGTTCCCAGCGATTGACACTTATTCCCACTGCACGTATTTTTCCCTCCTCCTTTAATTGGTTAATCGTTTCTTGCCATCGTTCGTCATCTGCCCATCCATCCTCCCATACATGGAATTGCTGAAGATCTATGGTATCAACACCGATATTTTTCAAACTTTTTTCGGTATACTTGAGGATATGCTCCCGGGGGAAACACTCGTCAAGCGTAAATTCCCTTTTTGATGGCCAGATGAAATTCTTTGGTGGGATCTTCGTGGCAACGTAAAGATCTTTTTCAGAGTGTCTTTTGAGAAGTCTGTTGAGAATAAGTTCGCTTCTTCCCTCTCCGTAGGCCCATGCAGTGTCGAAAAAGTTACAACCCAGTTCAACAGCGAGATCGAGTGAACGATCGGACTCTCTATCGTCAGAACCCTTCCATCCTGCCATACCCCACATTCCGTAACCGATTTCGCTTACTTTCCAGCCCGTTCTCCCAAAGATTCTCTTCTTCATCTCTGCACCTCCAATTCAAGTTCCTTACTGGTAACCTGACGTGCATGCCCCGTTCATTACAATAGTATTTACATTAATAGCTGCTGAGCATACTTTAAAGAGAAATGAGGTTCTATGTCAATGTTTTTTGATTGTGATTATTACGGAAAAGAGATTATACTGGAATTACCCCGTTGTAATCATAGATACGCCATATTTGTGGAAGTCTGGGTCAACGGATGAGCGGGAAAAATCTTTTACGATCAAATCTTGCAAATCTACTTTCCATTTTCCGGGTTTTACTGGTTCCATTCCTTATAGTTTCTATTTTCAGTCAATCACCATTGTCCGGTATCGCTGCTATCATCATTTTCGCGGTGGCCGCACTCACCGACTATCTGGATGGAGTCTTAGCCCGCAAAATTAAGATCCGTTCCTCATTCGGTGATTTTTTCGATCCCCTTGCAGACAAGCTGCTTGTGGGAAGCGTATTTGTTTCATTTGCATTTTTTCCAGAATTGCTCGTACCAATCTGGCTTGTTGCGATTATTCTCATACGCGAAGTGTTCGTTACCCTGATTAGGATGGTTGCTTTAAGAAGGGGTTCGCCCTTGAAAACTGAATTTTCAGGAAAGATTAAAACGGTGATACAGATGTTTTCCATTTTTACGATTCTGGTTCTATTTTTTATAAAGAAGGAGCTCATATCTCAGAATCCATCGTACGGCCATCTTCAAAATACATATTTCTGGACTTCAGTGCTTGGAAACTCTGCCGGTGAGCTGATTCACTATCTTCCGCTTTTTCTCGTTTCCTTATCTGCAGTTCTTGCCATCATATCGATGGTGCAGTATATATTAAAAAACAGACAGGTATTTTCGAAACCCAGTAAGGGTTGTATGTATTAGACACAGAATAATATTCTTTCGTAGTATGCAATGAAGTTCATTATTAAATTTCTCTCTACTGGTTTCTTTTGCGGCTATATACGGGGGGCAAGGGGTACCTACGCATCTCTCATGGCCTGTGGTATTTGGGTACTTCTCTCCAGCGAAACCTATTATCCCATCTTGGTGGGATGTTTCGTATCTCTTGGGTTTACGATAACAGGATATGCCGAAAGAAAAATTTTCAATGAAAGGGATTCTTCGAAGATAGTGATCGATGAGATGGCCGGGATGCTTGCAAGTTTTGTTTCATTTCGATTTATATTCAATGCTCAAAGTGCTCTATATTTAGTTACTGGTCTCATACTCTTTAGATTTTTTGATATTATTAAGCCTGTACCGGTAAGGAGTTTTCAGAGATTGAATGGTGGAGTCGGAATTATGATGGATGATCTTGTTTCTGGTGCGTTGACCAATGGTATTCTGCAATTAGTACGCATTCTGTTTTTCTGATAAGGATTTTCATTTTTCTAAATAATGTATCTATCTCGAATTACGAAAGACAGGAGAATATGGCTGAGAGCATCATCGATTATACTAAAGAATTAAATCCTTCACAACTGGAAGCTGTTTATCATATGGACTCTCCATTGCTTGTACTTGCCGGTGCTGGAAGTGGTAAAACAAGGGTTATCACCTATAAAATCGCCCACCTGATCAATGAGTGCAATTTCAACCCTCAGAAACTTCTTGCCGTGACCTTTACCAATAAGGCGAGTAGTGAGATGAAGGAGCGTGTGAATACACTCCTTGGTAGGACAATCAACATTTGGATTAAAACATTTCATGCATCGGCGGCAAAATTACTTCGAATGATGGGAAAATCTCTTGGGATAAATCCGCATTTTTCAATTATAGACGAATATGATCAACATGTAATTATTCGAAAAATTTTAAGTGATATGAATATTGATACTGATACTAAAAGACCTGGTCTCTACGTGCATCTCATTGATCGGGCAAAGGACAAACTCTTGAGCGCTCATGAATCTGCTCGAACTGACTTCTCGACCGATCCCTACTTTTATGATGTGTACAGTACATATGAGAATACACTGAAGAGAGAAAATCTGCTCGATTTTGGGGATCTAATTTATGTACTCTCACACGGTCTTGCGCAGAAGAAATCGGTATTGGAACGTTTGAAGGATATGTTTCGATACATTCTTGTCGATGAGTTTCAGGATACCAATCATGCCCAGTATGAACTAATAAAACAACTGACCTATCCTGAGGGTAACATCTGTGTTGTAGGGGACGATGATCAATCCATATACGGATTTCGTGGTGCTCGTGTTGAAAATGTGATGAGTTTCTCTAAATATTATAAAAATTGCAGAATCATAAAACTCGAAGAAAATTATCGCTCCTATCAGACCATACTGACGGCATCCTCAACCCTCATCAACAATAATTCAGGACGACTGGGTAAAACCCTTTATACAAATAAAGGTGAAGGAGAGAAACTCATATTCTGTCAGCTCTACTCCGATTATGATGAAGCCAGGTTTATTGCAGGTAACGTTCAGGATCTCGTCTTGAATGGGAGTTATAATTACCGTGATATTGCGATATTCTATCGTATGAACGCGCAATCAAGGGTATTTGAATCGGTTTTCAACCATGAGAGGATCCCATACGCAATCATCGGGGGCCTCCGTTTTTATGAGAGACAGGAGATAAAGGATATCCTTTCCTACCTGCGGTTGGTCATAAATCCAATGGATGAGATTGCCCTGAGAAGAATTTCAAATAAACCCCCCCGTGGAATAGGGGAAAAGACCACGAATACACTTATTGAAGCGAGCATTGAAAGGGGAATAGCACTCTTTCAGACTGAAGAAATTCTACGGTCTATAAAGTGTATACCCTCAAAGAAAAATACAGTAAAAGATTTTATTAAAATGTTGACAGCCTTAAAAACTATGATGTATAGATTTAATCCTCCAAATTTTCTAAAAAAGCTTTATGATTTGACTGGATATGTCAGCTGGCTTAAAGTTGAACATCAAGACGAGAGGGTGAGAAACCTCGAAGAATTGTTTAACGCCGTTGATGAATTTCACCGCAAAAATCCTTCATCCTCTATAATTGATTTTGTTGAGGAGGTAAGTCTCAATCAGGGTGCACGGGACGAGGAGTTTCAAAACAATTGTATTCATCTGATAACACTTCATAATGCAAAAGGTCTGGAGTTCCCCGTTGTCTTTATGGCGGGAATGGAGGAGGGTATCTTCCCACACTATCGATCGGGAGAAGCCCTTCGCGATTTACAGGAGGAGAGAAGGCTCTGCTACGTGGGTATGACAAGAGCGATGGAGAAGCTTTACCTTACAGCAGCGAGAACGAGAATGCTCTATGGAAAAACTATTGAAAGGGATAATTCGATTTTCATATATGAGATACCGGAAGAGATATTGGTACGAATGAGCGTTCAGCAAAATGGTCTATCGAGATTCGGCGTCCACAATAACTTGTCTAGTTCAAAAGAACAATTAACGCTCTCCAAAACCTCTGGTTCCTCGGAGGCTCAAATTAAAAAGATGATATCTAGCCGTGATATCAAGGGTATAGCTGTTGATACCCGAGTTATTCATGAACAGTTCGGAAAAGGGATCGTTCTGGGTTTAGCAAATGGGATTGCTACGATAAGGTTTGATGACGGAAATATAATGAAGTTTATGCTCAGCTATACACCAATTAGGAAATTATAAATTTCTATAAAAGAAAATTACCGGTATAACCATGTTGGTGTTTTTGGTGATTCGGTATCCGAAAATCCAACGGTTGTCATGTTTGATGCTGCTTTTGAAAAATTAAAATTAAAATGGAAATATCTCAATATGAGCGGTATCATTCTTATTATTCCTCACAAGGTCGAGGTACTTCAACACCTTGATGACATTGCACATGACGCAAGAGTAACGGGCGCGGTAAATACCATTAGAAAGGAAGGCGAAAGGCTGATCGTAGAGAACACCGATGGAAAGGAATTTTTACGTTCGCTGACACAGGATGCCCGCTTTTCACCACTAGTAAAGCGTGTTGTGGTTCTCGGCGCTGGGGGTGCAGCGCGAGCTATCAGCATTGAACTGGCCAGTCTCATCAGAAAGAGTACAAAAGCAAAAGTAGATTTTGTACAATGGAATCGGATTTTCTCGATACCTTCCGACACAGATATGATAATCAATGCCACGTCGATTGGTCTCTATTCCAACAAAGAAGAGAAACCCAACATTGATTATAAGAGTATATCAGAAAATATGGTTGTTTGTGATGTAATTCCAAATCCGCCAAACACAATGTTCCTTCGGGATGCATAGAGACGGGGAGCGCTGAAGCGTGCATTCGAGCTCTGAATCAATCTACTAATTCACCCTTTGCTCCCATTCTATAAACCGTTATAATAAGTTTTTGGCTGATATTAGTAATATTAAGAC
>CAYFYU010000009.1:0-4763 GCA_964347455.1 uncultured Spirochaetota bacterium
AGATATGTAAATATCCACTGTTTCAAATCCCAAATCATTTGCCTTTGGAATTATCCAGAGATCCTTTTCCGAGAAATCATCGGTCCATATAAAAGAGTCGACTCCAAAATTGAACATGGTGCCCCTCCTGATTTTAATTACCGTAGTGTACACCAAGTTTCAGAAGTTACAAGTCTTTATTGATGATCAAGATAATTACAGGCTACTCTAAAAATCTAATTCATTAGCAACAGCTTCCCGATATATCTCCTCAAGGTTTTTTTCCGTTGTTCTATCAATTAACGGTTCAGGGGGATAGTGCTGAGAAAGAATTTCTTTTAGTCGCATCCTTGCTCTTTCCTCGAGTGATGTAGCTCCTTTTTGTTTCCACGTCTCATAAGCATCGCGATTGAAGAGATCGGGAAAAAAATGTTCCTCCTGGTTTTCTGTAAGCATCTTGCAAACCATATCCTCTCCTTTTCTTAGTTTTGTACGAGCACAATTAATCGTCCAAGTTTTCAGAATGTGAACTCGAGAAGCTTGTATTTTTTTCCTTTTCCCAAGAGCATACTCTGATCCTCCTCAGCTATCGGCCTGAAACGCTCCGCAGCATCGATCATCAGGGACAGGAGCTTTGTATCGCTCGCACTCACGAGGGTTGAAATGTTATAAGTTAATGCAAAATTCATGGCACTGTATATCTCCTCCCTCGTCCCGAATGGCTCATACCAGGTCGTGTGGGGTCTTTTCAAAACCGGCAAATCCTGATACTTCTTCTCCCAATTTCCCTTCGCTATTGACTTGATCACCATGACACCGATATCCCTTTCTTGCGCTATATTCATGAGCTTCTCAAACCCTGTATGATAATCTCTGTCTGCGAAGAAAATAAAATTAAAGGGAAACATGATAGTATCAAAGTCAAACAACTCCAGAGCTCTTCTAAGTAAATCGATGCGGTGGCTCGTAATACCTATAAATTGTAGCATTCCCTGAGCTTTTGCTTCAAGAATCGCTTCAATGGCACCCCCTGGCCCCAGCACTGTTTCAAGTTCAGAAAGCTCATCCACAGAATGTAGCTGGTACAGATTAAAATAATCGGTATGTAGGCGCATCAATGAACGGTGAAGCTCCGCATAGGCATCCTTTGTTCGCATCAGCGTTTTACATCCTAGGAAGAAATTTTCACGGTAACCTTTCATCCACGGCCCAATCCTCTTTTCGGCTTCCCCATACTCTGGCGCAACATCTATATGGTTTATTCCTTTTTCAATAAGCAGCTCCATTGTACGGTCTGCCTCCTTCTGTGATATTATCATGAAAGTAGCAGCACCAAAGGCAACCAGAGTGCTCATGTGTTCGGTTCGTCCAAGCCTTCTTGTGTCCATCAACATTACCTCCGGTCATTAGAAAGAAAGTGGAAACAAGTAATGAGAGCATTTAAACATCATTCTAATGCTACTTCGACTACCATCTCCACCTCAACTGGTATGTTCAATGGTAGACTCGACGTACCCAGGGCAGCGCGTGCGTGCCTCCCATTATCCCCAAATATATCGAGTAGAAGTTCTGAGGCACCATTTAGAACCTTTGGCTGATCAAAAAAATGAGGGGCGCTGTTCACAAAACCGCGTACCTGGACGATCCGTTTAATTCTGTTCAGGCTCCCGGTTACCGAATTAATTTCAGCTAAACAGTTCAGCGCAGAGATTCTAGCCGCTTCGTAACCCTGTTCGAGTGTCAGGTCGCTCCCAACCTGCCCCGTGTATGCAAAAGCTCCGTTGCGATATGGCCCCTGACCTGAACAGAAAACCAAATCACCCGACTGTACCGCGGGGACATAGGCACCTGCTGCAGGTGGTAGCTCGGGTATTGAGAGCCCGAGCTCTTTGATACGAGTATCGTAATCCGGCATTTTTTTCACTCCTCGATATAAGATTGTATACGAACCCTGCTTATATCCTATCATACTAATGTAAGCAGAGTAATTAACATTGGAGCAAACAACACCATTTTTTTGTTTAATAAACTTGTAGGTAAAGTAAAATAATGGTGATCCAATGAACAATGCAGTGTCAATTAGTTTCCTGAGTTATTGCATAATTATATGGAGGATATGAACATGAAAGAACAGTTGATCGAAAGGGAGAGAAACAGAGAAGCTGCTAGGGAGAGAGAACTGGAAAAAAAGAGATTGGTCTATATTAAGAGCGATCTGTATAAAAATGGTGAGTTTGTTCCAGAACTCGAGGCACGAATTTCCATCTTTGATAGAGGCTTTACAGTTGGAGATAATGCATACGAGTACGCACGAACCTACAGACACAAGCCCTTTCAGGTTTCGGAGCACATGAGCCGGATGTTTGCGTCATTGAAAGTGCTCAGAATAAATCCCGGTTTTAGTGAGGAGACCTTTTGCAAGCTATGCGAAGAACTGACGGGTCGCAACATATCTTTACTGGAAGAACAGGAGGAGTACAACATCGTATGGGAGGTGACACGGGGTGAATGGGGTTGGCATGGTCGGCGAACTCCTGCTCCAGAAGGTGCAGGTATACCGACTGTAATCATAAAAAATAACCTCAACGATCAGAAACTCTGCGCTCATTTCTTCTTTGTCGGTGTCCATGTGGTCACTCCACCCGGCAGGCACGCAAATCCGCAGTCCTGGGATCCCAAGATAAAGACATACAGTCGATTATCCTACGTTTTAGCTGACATCGAAGCACGGATCGTGGATCAAAACGCCACCGCTCTCATGCTCGATGACTTTGGAAATCTCACCGAAGCTATTGGAGCAAACCTGTGGCTCGTTCGGGACGGAATACTCATGACCCCGACTGAACGCAATATCCTCAGAGGACAGAATAGAAATAATGTGGTGAATCTGGCAAAAAAATTAAACATACCCTTGATTGTGCAGGACCTGCAGCCCTGGCATCTCTACAACTGCGATGAAGCCTTTCTTTCTACCACATATCCTGGCCCATTCCAGCCAATAGGCAGGTTCAACGCTAGCCTCATCGGTAAGGAATTGCCGGGTCCGATTACAAAAAAGCTGGCCGATGCCTGGAGTGATTGGGTGGGAATAGATGTAACCGGTAAAGACCGTTTGAGTGAGGAAGAAGAGACAGTGCTGGGGAAAGAACGGGACAGGTTAAACAGAGAAAGAGCCACTTTACAACACATCCCCTACTAACCCCAGACAGGGACTGGAACAATTTACACTTGACTATTACTGAAAATCCTAGGATTATCTCATTTACCTGATCAACGATATCTGTGTATGCGTAACTCTTGAGGATTACCTATGAGCAAGAGACTTGCCGTCATACCTGAGCTCTGCTCGGGATGCAGAATCTGCGAGCTTGCATGCGCTGTCGAGCATTTTGGCGTCAACAATCCGAAGAAGAGCGCCATCCGGGTTATGGTAACCTATCCACAACCCGTCATTCGGCTGCCCGTTGTATGCAGCCAGTGCAAGGTGCCCGTCTGCGCAGACGCCTGTCCTGTGAATGCACTTACCCGAAGGGACAGCGTTGTGATGCTCGATGCAGAAACATGCATTTCCTGTATGCGTTGTGTCGATGCATGTCCCTTTGGCGCAATCTTTGCTCACGGTGAAGTCGACATACCTATCAAATGCGATCTTTGCGACGGCAATCCGAAATGCGTACCGGCCTGTCCGAAAGGGGTCATACGCCTCATTCCCGAACAGATACTGGGCGAATCGAGGCGAATCAACAACGTGCTCAGCTATACGCATATGAAAGAGATCGAATTCTGGGAAAAGGGCAAAAAAAAGACCATCCGCTATGCCGAAATCGGGAAAGAGGAGCTCTGAGCACCACTAACAGCATCAAGTCATGAGGTTTCATTATGGCCGTTCAGTCAGGGTATTTTAAAATCCACCTCAATGTTGACCTTTCCACAGGGAGCTGCGAGCGTAACACCCTTACAGACGAGTTCATTGAGAGGTACATCGGTGGCCGCGGATTCGGCGCCAAGCTTGTATGGGACCATCTGAAAGATCATAATTTTAAAATCGAACCCCTCGGACCTGAAAATCTTCTCGTTGTGTCTCCAGGGCCTCTCACAGGCACCTACCTCCCTTCATCGGGCAAATGCTCCTTTGTAAGTCTGTCCCCTGCAACCGGTGTGTACGGTGATTCGTCAATGGGCGGGAACTTCGGAGTCGAGCTACGGCAGGCAGGTGTTGATGTCATGAGTATACGGGGTAGAGCGAAAGAGCTCTCGATTCTCTTTGTAGACGAAGAAGAGGCCTCCATCATTCCCATGACAAACCTTGCAGGAAAAAGCTGCCTTGAAGCGGAAGGCATGATCAAGGATGCGCTCGGCACGCATGAGGTAAGTGTAGCTGTCATCGGTGTGGCAGGGGAAAATGGTGTCGTATTCGCATGCGTCAATGCAGATTGGTCCCGAAATGCGGGGCGAACGGGAATCGGCGCTATTATGGGATCAAAAAATCTCAAGGCAATGGTCGTACGGGGCAGTAAGGATCTGCCCGTGTACGACATCGAGGGCCTCATTCGTGAGTCAAAGAACGCTACCTCATACATGCAAAACCACGCGTTTTTTGAAATGTGGCAGCAGGAAGGGCTGATGAATGTTATGGAGTACGCCAACGAGACCGGCATACTCCCAGTACATAACTTCAAGGAAGCAACCTTTCCGAAGATCGATCGCATCAATGGTGAAACCATGCTGAACGGTTACAAGATCGGGGACAGCGCCTGCTTCGGATGCCCCATGTGTTGTGGAAA
>CAYFYU010000009.1:4773-21102 GCA_964347455.1 uncultured Spirochaetota bacterium
GGGACCCTGATTGTCAGAGCATGGGAACTGTCACCGAGGGACCGGAGTACGAATCATGCGCAATGCTCGGCTCCAATGTTGGAATCGATAACTTTGCAGCAGTATTGAAGGGAAATCAGCTCTGCGACGAACTCGGCATGGACACCATTTCAACCGGAAGTCTCATAGGTGCCGTGATCGAGGGATACGAAAAGAATATCATATCCCTTGATTCCCTTGACGGCCAGCCCATAACCTGGGGTGACGAGGACGCAATATTCGAGCTCGTTCGAAAGATTGCCCTTCGTGAGGGTGTTGGTGACGTGCTTGCCGGCGGGTCACGACGGGTCATCGAAATCTGGCCCGAGATGGAAAAGATAATCCTCCAGGTGAAAGGGCTCGAGCAGAGCGCCTATGAGAGCAGGTCAGGCATCTCAATGGCACTTTCTTACGCCACGAGCGATATCGGTGCCCACCACACCAGGGCATGGACCATTGCAAAGGAGATCGAACAGGGTCAAAACTGGTCAGACGAAGAGAAAGTCGATCTTGTCATCTACCATCAAACACTCAGACCGCTCTTCGATATGCTCGGCGTGTGCCGCCTTCCTTGGATCGAGCTGGGAATAAACGAGCAACACTACTCGGCTTTCTATCAATTTGTAACAGGCCACGATGCCTCACTGGACCAGCTGTTTGAAAAGTCGAAGGACGTCTATGATCTGACCCGCCTAATCAACACCCGATTGGGAATGAGCAGGAAGGACGACACTCTCCCCTACAAGGTATACAAACAACCCATACAAACGGGTCCCACTGCCGGCAAAGTGATCGACGTACAGGATTTTGAACGGCTGCTCGATCTGTACTATCAAAAGCGTGGCTGGGACAAAAACGGTATCCCTCCTGCAGAAATAGAAAAAAAATTCATCAAAGACATGAAAAGCATACTGGGAGGCTAACACCTTCCAGATAGAAGCTGCTTTCACCCCTGGAATATCCCATGTTTTCAATAGCACGGAAAGATTCCTGTTCAGCTCTCAGATCTATATAACAAAAGGGCTTTCTTTCCGGCATATTAAATTTTAAACATCAGAACCCTATCGAAGGTTAACGATGTAATAGGTTATATAGTAGAATAGAGATGAACCACATACACGCAAGCAATCCGTTTTCAATACTCAGCCAGGAGGAAATCTCCCATATTCATAATGCAACCCTTGATATTCTTGAAAATGCCGGTGTTCGGTTTCTATGTGACAGTGCTCTCAAGATATTTCGAGAAACAGGATTACGGGTTGACGATGAGAAGAAAGTGTACTTCCCCCCCGATGTGGTAGAGACTTGCATTCGTTCAGTTCCATCTTCCTTTGTACGGCATCCCCTGAATCCTACAGATCATCCGCTCGTTCGACTTGGAGCCGGTGAGGTTCATTTTGGAACCGGTTCAACCACTGCATATGTAGTTGATCTAGATGGTAATTACAGAACAGGAACAGAAGAGGATATAGCAAATTTCGGCAGGCTCTCTGATGCAATGCCCCATTTAGATATTGGCAATGGCATGATCTGGGCACAGGATGTTCCGAGCAGTGTGTTCCATGCACGGTATGTAGAAGTACTAACTAAGAATTGCGGTAAAGTACAGCCTGCAGGGGATGGACTCGACCAGAAAACCACCGATGATATCATTCGGCTTGTTGAAATCCTGTTGGGAGGACGTGAAGAGATTGGAAGGAAAAAAACCTTCACCATGACTGTTTGTCCCCAGAAAGCTCTTACCTTCGATGAGGAAGCCACGGTAATTATAGAGACCGCGAAGGTGAATCTACCCAATGAAATCTGCCCCATGCCTCTCTGTGGTTCCATGCATCCCGTCACACTCGCCGGCGCCATTGCCCAGGGCAACGCTGAGTTTCTCAGCGGTGCTGTACTCAATCAGCTGGTGAATGCAGGAGCGCCGATGATCTACATGATCTGGCCAGGAATGATGGATATGGCGGCAGCAACGAATGTTTTCGGATGCCCGGAGCAGGTGCTCATGTGCGCAGCCTTTGCTCAAATTGCGAGACACTACCAAATACCATCAAACATTACTGTAGGACAGACTGACTCGAAAGTACCGGATCAGCAAGCGGGGTATGAGAAGATGATGGGAATACTGCTGGCTGCTCTGGCAGGGGCTGATGAAATTGCTGTGGTGGGTGGGCTGCTTGATTCCGGTAGGGTGGGCAATTATGAGCAATTGTTAATAGACGATGAAATTGCGGGGTATGTGCAAAGAATACTAGGGGGAATAGAGGTAACCGATGAGAAGTTGGGAATCGACGTAATTCTCAAAGTCGGTCCCGGTGGCACCTTTCTAGAGCACGGGCATACGTTGAAATATTTCAAGGAAGAACAGCATCTCCCGAGATTGTCCGACAGGTCTGTGCGGCAGACCTGGGAGGCAAAAGGGGCAAAGGATATACGTAAGCGGGCAAATGAAACGGCAAGGCAGATACTTGGTGAGCACAGGCCCCTCTATTTATCAGACAAGACCATTTCTGAACTGGAAAAGGAAGTGGCGGCTATATATAGGCGTGAAGGTCAATCGTACAGACCTTTTCCCGTTTCGTACAATGGTTTACCAAGAAGATAACCCAACCTTTTTAGATCGAAACACGGCCACCATTGGAGCAAGAGCCCAAGTATGAAATAGACCTCTGAAGTACAGTATTTTTATAAAAATAATCTGTAAAAAAGGTTGCGAGGTGGTTTCACCTGCAATTACAGTGACATGAACGTTAAGGTAAAAACCCGCCCATAGATCAGAGATTTAACGAATCGGAAGGACAAAAAGGTCACTCTAAAAAATATTGCCGAGAAAACCAAGCAATGTATCCGAAAGGTTTCTCACAAACTCGGTTATATACCCAACTCCATTGCCGGATCTTTGCGGTCGGGTAAAATGAAAACAATCGCAATAGTACTGGGATACATTTCAAATCCAATTTTCCGCAATCAGCATCAATGCGGATGGAATAATACTCTTCCCCTCCCAGGTAAGTGATGAGGATGTGAGAATCCTGAAAGAGAGAGGAGTCCAATTCATCCTTGGTGACAGATACTGCAGTAGTGTCGACGATGATTACGTGATACCCAACGGGTCTCTCTATATATCCTGTGCACAAGGCAGGTTGCAGGGATACAAGAAGGCTCTGCAGGAGTAAGGTCTGCCAACAGAGGATATGTTCATCAGGGAGATATCAGTACCAGGTGGAGAATGCAGGAAACTAATGGAACAACTCGTGGAGGAGTCCCTTGTTTTACCGCTATTTTTTCATTCAGCGACCATACTGCTTGGGAAGCCTATGTGCCCTTGAATATCTGGACATAAATGTAACGGAAAATATCGCTGTTATCGGTTTCGATACTATTCGGTTCAAGTTCAACCTACCCTATCCATTGACAACGATTCAATATTCTAAAAACGAGATGGCCCGAATTGCGGTTGATATCCTCCTGAAACGGATGGTATCGGAAAAGGAACCTAAATGTTTTCAACACCATATCCTTGATACCGAGCTGTAATTCGGAAACCTGTTTAAAATCAAAAAAAGCAATAAAAACACTTGACAGAAAAAAACAGTAACGATAAGGTGAAAACTTTAAATTGAGCGTTCATGTAGAGAAAGAAATAAATGTATTATAAATCGGATTGGTTAGATGCAAAAAAACGACTCGAAGCATTTTGGAATGGTGAAATAACCGACAGATGCTGTATGGCGGTGTTTGCACCGAGAAAGACTTCCAAAATGCCCCCTTTTCCTGAATTACAGTGGGGTCCATGGCTAGGCGGCCTCGAAAAGTACTCTGAAGATGATACGGCTTCAATCAAGAAATGGTGGACTGATCCTGAACAAAACTACCAGCGGATGATCACGTGGTTTGATAATACCTACTTCGGTGGTGAGGCCATTCCGGCAACCTACGTAAACTGGGGCGCCATGTCAATGGCTGCCTTTTACGGGAGTCAACCGGAGTTCAGGAAAACAAGTGTCTGGTATGCCCCAGTCATTGAGGATTGGAACACCTGGGAATGGAGGTTTGACAGAGAAAAAAACGAATACTGGATGCAGATTAGAGAAATCACAGCCTGTATGATAAAGCGGTGTGATGGTCGCTATTTCGTGGGAACCCCCGAATTCGGTACTGCCGGAGACCTTCTTTCTCTCATGCGGGGGGCTGACAAGCTGGGAATGGATCTCCTCGATTATCCCCAAAAGGTGAAGCAGGCCATTGATGTTTTATGCAACGCCTGGATCGATTGCCACGAAGAGATCTACCAGATGACGAACCCTATCAACGACGGAGGTGACGTTCTTGCATGGATGAGCCTCTGGGCGCCCGGGAAGCACGACCAGCTCGCCTGTGATTTTTCATCCTTCATTTCGCCTGAAATGTTCAAGGAGTTCTTCGTTCCTGAAATCGAGAAAGAGGGCAACTGGTGTGACTATGGAACCTACCACCTTGATGGACCCGATGCAATCCACAATCAGCTTGATACTCTACTCGAGGTAAAACAGATACGGAATATTGAGTGGACACCTGGTATCAACTGCCCTCCGACCTTTACCGAGGAATACATCCCGCTGTACAAAAAGATACAGAAAAGCAGAAGGAACCTCTATCTCCTTGCAAAACGGGAGGAAATAGAACCGCTCCTCTCCGAACTCTCGCCAAAGGGTCTCTTCCTCTGTACCCAGGCGGATTCGGAGGAGGAGGCCAATGATCTCCTGAAAAAAACTGCCTCTTGGTCTGCTGTAAAGGGTTGAAGGCACTGAAGGGAAGCAAAGGGACAGCAATATGACGAAAGAAGAGCGGATCCTGAAAGTCATTCACCGGAAACCAGAGGATCTGGACTATCTGCCCAGCCAAATTTCATTTGCCGATCGGACCAAAATGGACGAGCTGAGCAAAAGCATGGGCTTTTCCTCGGTGGAGCAACTGGACAAATACCTGGAAAACCATATGCATCTGACCTGGTCCTATGACGATGCTCCGCTTTTCTTCAGAAATAGCGAAGAAATACTCAGGGGATATGAAGAGAAGGGTTACTGCGGTGTTGATATCGAGAACGAGATCGTGTACGACCGGTGGGGAATAGGAACGGCCATGCATGCATTCGGATTCGTGAGTGTATTCCATCCCCTGAGCGGAGGGGAGAAGAGTAGGCGGGCTGCAGAATTCATGCCCCCGAACTTCAATAGAGATGTCCTGTTCGCCAAAACAGATGAAGAGGCAATCCGGATGTATAGGCCACCGGATCCCGATAAAGAGGAAAACACCAGAGAGATGGAACATGCCCTTGCAACACTGTCCGGGGAACATCTGGTTTTCAAATCGGGGTATGTGGGGATCTACGAACGGGCTTACCATTTACTGGGTTTCGAAAAATTCATGCTCCTTCTGGCGGACAAACCGGAACTCTTGGGAGAGCTGCTCGACAGGATAACGGAATACAAGATCAGGGTTGCAAAAAAAGCGATACAAGTTGGTTTCAAGGTTGGTCATACCGGAGACGATCTGGGTACGCAAACGGCACCCCTATTCTCGCCGAAAATCTTTCGCGATCTCATGGTCCCAAGGATGAAAAGGCTGTGGCGTGTGTGGAAAGATGCCGGTCTCCCCCTCATGTTCCACTCATGCGGCAACATTATCGAATTCATACCCGACTTGATCGATATGGGTCTGGATGTGCTCGAGCCTGTACAACCCTGCATGGATCTGAAGTTTTTAAAAAAGGAGTATAGTAAGGATCTCGTGTTCTGGGGCGGCATCGATACCCAGTACCTGCTACCCTATGAATCCCCGGAAGGGGTTAAGAGAATGGCTGCAGAGACAATAAAAACCCTTGGAAGGGATGGGTGTTATATCATTGCTCCGGCACAGGAGATCATGCCGGATGTTCCAATAGAGAACGTTCGGGCCCTGGTCGAAACCATCAATTCAGAACGGGAAAAGGTGCTTCACGACGCATAAAAACGTGGCGTGAGGTGTTTAAATATACTATATAAACAGGAGGTTTTTAAGATGAAGAAAATCCTACTAGTAATACTTATGTTTGTACTTGCGAGTTCACTCCTATTCGCAGGAGGTAAAAAAGAGCAGAAGAAAGAGCCAGAAACCGCAGCAAAGGTTGAGCCGGAGGAAGAACGCCTCTACGTATGGAACTGTCTCCTCTCGGAGATCCCCTACTTTATCGATCACAGAGTCGGTCTTGAGATAGGAGGTCTCTCCTTTGGTGTTGACACCAAGTACACAGGACCCACCGCCTACGATGTGCCTGCGATGATCGACTCCATCGAACAGCTTATCGGAGAAGATCCTACAGGGCTCCTCATTGTTGGCATTGCACCTGAACTCGCACCGGTTATCGACAAAGCCATGGATAGGAATATCCCGGTTGTGACTCTCGATGCAGACGTCATTACGTCAAAAAGGCTTACCTTCATCGGAACCAGCAACTACAACGCAGGTGTCGAAGGTGCCAAAATTATGGCTGAAGCAATCGGCGGAAAGGGCAAAATCGCAATCGTCAGCATTATCGGGCAGACCAACCTGGAAGAGCGGGTGCAGGGCTGGAAAGACCACATGGCCAAAAATTACCCGGGCATCGAGATTGTTCAGGTCATCGATGACCAGGGCGATGAGCTCAAAGGAGCTGCCGGTGTGAAGGCATTTTTGCAGTCCCACCCCGATGCAGTCGGAGTTGCCAGTGTGGATGCCACTGGAGCCAAGGGTGCGGCGGTGGCGGTGGAAGAGCTAGGCATGCAGGACCAGATTACCATCATCGGTATGGACAGAGACGACGGCACTCTCAAGGCAATCGAGGATGGTATTATCTATGCATCCGTCGCGCAGCAGTCTGCGCTCATGCCGTACTGGGGTATGATTGTGTTGGAGAGCTATCTAAAAAAGAACGTTGATATTACCAGGGATGACGAAGCAGCAGGTATTCCTGCTGTGCCGAATTATATCGATACCGGTACGGTCATTATCACCAAGGAAAATGCAAATCAGTTCTACCATGCGGCAAATCCGTTCGATTACAGCGGATTTAATTTCACCCCGAATAAACCGGATGAGACCTACGTGTGGGTCAGTCTCCTCTCAGAAATTCCCTACTTCATCGATCACCGAATAGGATTGGAAGCGGCTGGAGAAGAGTTGGGTGTAAAGACCAAGTTCGTAGGACCGACCACCTACGATGTTCCAGGGACTATCGACACGATCGAGCAGCTTATCGGTGAAAAACCTGATGGTCTCCTTGTCATCGGCGTTGTTGAAGAATTCGCTCCTGTAATCAACAAAGCATTGGACAATGGTATTCCCGTCGTAACACTGGATGCAGATGTTACCACCTCAAACAGGCTCTCATTTATAGGTACGAGCAACTACAACGCAGGTGTCGAAGGTGCCAAAATTATGGCTGAAGCAATCGGCGGAAAGGGCAAAATCGCAATCGTCAGCATTATCGGGCAGACCAACCTGGAAGAGCGGGTGCAGGGCTGGAAAGACCACATGGCCAAAAATTACCCGGGCATCGAGATTGTTCAGGTCATCGATGACCAGGGCGATGAGCTCAAAGGAGCTGCCGGTGTGAAGGCATTTTTGCAGTCCCACCCCGATGCAGTCGGAGTTGCCAGTGTGGATGCCACTGGAGCCAAGGGTGCGGCGGTGGCGGTGGAAGAGCTAGGCATGCAGGACCAGATTACCATCATCGGTATGGACAGAGACGACGGCACTCTCAAGGCAATCGAGGATGGCTTGATCTATGCATCCGTGGCGCAGCAGTCGGCACTGATGTCCTACTACGGCACTAAGCTGCTGTACTACCTGAACCATGGTCCGGTTCCAATCACGCAGAATGATAGAGCAGCAGGTATCAGGGCTGTTCCTGCGTACATCGATACGGGAACGGTTCAGATTACAAAGGAGAACGCTAAATATTTCTACCATGAATAGTGAATAATACTCGATATATTGAAAGTGCCGATGTATAATGGGGCTGGCTTTTTGAGCCAGCCCCATCCTTATCACTAGAGGGAAAAGAAACATTGAGCAAAACCACGAAAAACTCCCCAAAGATCGTAGAAGTAGAAAAGCTGAACAAATCTTTCTACAATAACAGGGTACTCGAGGACATATGTTTCGATATAGGATACGGTGAAATACTGGGTATCGTTGGTGAAAATGGTGCGGGAAAGAGTACACTCATCAAGCTGTTATCCGGCGTGTACAAACCCGACAGCGGAATCATCAAAATAGACGGGAAAAGGGTTGATATTAAGGATATCAACATAGCGAAACAGTTCAACATAAGCGTGGTTTTTCAGGAGCTCAGCTCTTTTCCGAACCTGAGTGTTGCGGAAAACATCTTTGCCGCCCGTCAGCCGGTTACAAAAACGGGTTTCGTGAAATGGCAGGATCTCCACAAGGAGACCGACGAATTACTGAAAAAATTCGATGTAGACATCAGCTATGAGATGCCTCTTGCGAGACTCGATTTCGCGGATAGGCAGGTCATTGAGATCCTTAAAGCCCTTTCAATCAATCCAAGACTTCTCATCCTCGATGAGCCAACCTCTGGTCTGGCTGAACACGAGGTGGACCGATTGTTCAAACTCATTCAGGACATGAAGAATCACAACTATTCGATAATCTACATTTCACATTACCTAAAAGAAGTTCTGACCGTTTCCGACCGGATAATGGTCTTGCGGGACGGGAAAATCGTGGGAATCTTTAACAAGAAAGATGTGGATGAACAGCAAATCATACATCACATGATCGGACGAGAGACAAAACAGTTCTTCGCTCTGTCTGCTGGTGAAGCTCAAAAACCGGAAAAAAAGAGTTCGGCTCGTTTTGAAGCCAGGGGACTCTCATTGGGAGATCATTTCAAGGACATCAATTTCAAAACATTTAGAGGTGAAATTCTCGGTATTGCAGAATTGAGCGGAGGGATAAAAGACCGAATACTGAAAACCATATACGGCGTTTTCAAGCCCGATTCCGGCCAGATGCTTCTCGACGGCAGACCCCTGGAGTTGAACAGCGAAAAGGATGCCATATCGCACGGAATTAGTTATATAACGGACGACAGAAAAAGTGACGGGTTGTTCCTGGGTTTCGATGTGAAGAGCAATATCGTGGCAGCAATTCTAAAAAAAGTTTCGCGGAATAAATTTATCAAGAATCTTGAAATAATGGACTTCTCTCGAAAGTTCGTAAAGATGATGAACGTTAAAATATTCAGCCATGAACAGAAGCTCAGGTTTTTGAGCGGCGGCAACCAGCAAAAAGTACTCATATCAAAGTGTCTCTGTTCGAAACCGGATCTGATCCTCGCAAATGACCCAACCAGGGGGATTGACATCGGAGCCAAGGAGGATATTCACAGTATATTCAGGGAGCTTGCAAAAAGCGGGGTGAGCATAATCTACACCTCATCAGAATACGATGAGCTGCTGAACCTGTGCGACAGACTTATCGCGATTTCGAAGGACAGGACTCTGAAATATATACAGAAGCAGGATTTTGACATAAAGACTCTCCTTATGGCCATCAACTAGCAAGACAAGACAATGAAAAGCGACTCCAGCGTTTTACGGAAGATCGCAGGAATCAGGGAAATAAATCTGATTATCATTATCGTGGTTTTCTCTCTGATCCTCACGATTCTCAATAAAAACTATATCAATCCCAGGAATCTCCTCTCGATTGTATCGACAGCTGCTCCCGATGCAATTATCGGGATCGGGATGACCATACTTCTGATTTCAGGATACTTCGATCTTGCCGTTGGATCAATGGCCGGATGGGGAGCTGCAATTACCGGACTGATGCTCGTCAAGGTGGGTATGCCCGTCCCCGTGGCGATCATAATTGGGCTTGCGGCGTGTCTTGCACTTGGCTATGGTACCGGTATCACCATAGCGAAGCTGGGGGTTAATCCGCTCATTACAACAATTGCCATGCTGGGGATCATCCGCGGTCTCATCTACGTCTTCACAAACGGACTTGGCGTTCCGGTACTGCCCGACCAGTTCAATGTGCTCGGCAAGACCAGGGTTTTCAACAACATGGTCCAGATACCGGTAATAATCATGGCGGTCTTTATCATCGTTTTCGATATACTAATTCGTAATCTGCGTTTTTTTAGACAGTATTTCTATATCGGTGGGAGCGAGGAATCTGCTGTGCTGTCCGGTATCAACGTCACCAAGCTGAAAATTCTGGGATATATACTTTCCGCTCTGTTCTCGGGATTTTCAGGGATACTGATCGCTGCTCGCTTCGGTGGTGCCTATGCGGCTCTCGGTACCGGAATAGAGCTTCGGGTTATCACCGGCTGCGTCATCGGGGGATGCAGCCTGGCTGGAGGTGAGGGTTCGATACTTGGATCATTTTTGGGTATTATTTTCATGGGAATTATCGCAAATGCACTGAACCTTTTGGGTGTGGATGTGTACTGGCAGCAGGCGATTCTGGGATCGGTACTCCTTATTGCTATACTGTTTGATGCAACAAGAAAAAAAATGCAGAAAAAGTCCAGCTGATATTCTGCATTGAGGGTTGATTGGTGACAGACATCGCAGAAAAAACAACATGGACAAAAACAAAAACAGTACTGAAAACCCAGGAACTACTGGTGTCGCTTTTTATACTGGGAGTATTCATCGTTATGACCATTCTGTCTCCCAAGTTCCTGACAAAGGCAAATATGCATGCCCTCCTCTTAAGCGTGTCGCAGAATTTTATCGTAGCAATTGGCATGACTTTGCTTCTGATCTCCGGTGGTTTTGACCTGTCCGTAGGGTCAGTCCTCGGCTTTGGAGGCGTAATAACCGGTATATTTCTCAACAGCGGAATCCCGATAGTGTTTTCCATTATCATGGGTCTCGCCGCCTGCATGTTTTTCGGTTGGATCAACGGTCTCTTTATTGTCAAGATGGAAATAAATCCTCTTATCACAACCCTCGGTATGCTCAGTGTTGTACGGGGTATCATTTTCATTTTTACCAGAGGCCAAAGTGTTCCCAATTTGCCTGACCCATTTACAAAAATCGGACAGGGTAGTTTGTGGGGCGTACAGAATCCGATTCTCATAATGCTCATCCTGCTCATTATCTTCGAGATTCTCATCAGGAAATCCACCTTTTTCCGGCAGTACTACTATATCGGTGAGAATGAAAAATCAGCAAAACTTGCGGGTATGAATTCAGAAGCCCTGAAATCGCTCGGGTACATCATTTCAGGTGCCCTTGCTGGCAGTGCTGGAATCATTCTTGCCTCCCGTGCTGGAGGCGCGATGTCCCTGGCTGGTGTGGGAATCGAGCTCCGCGTGGTTACAGCGGTGGTTATCGGAGGTGCGAGCCTTGCAGGAGGAAAGGGCTCAATCCTGGGTTCCTTTCTTGGAACCCTGCTCATCGCAATCGTCATCAACGGCTTTAACATCCTCGGTGCCACTGTGTACTGGCTCAATGTCATACTTGGAATCATCCTGCTGGCTGTTGTTATCATGGATTCCTTGAGAAAGGAAGAATAGACATTTTCTTTAGATGGGTTTCAGATAACCACAGCGAATGATGACCTCTACAATGTAGAGTATGGCCTTCAAATTTATCTCAACAGGCATCCTGCTGTCGATGAGAGAACCGGTGCCTGTACGTGCAATGGACGTATCGTTGTACAGCTCGTCCATTTCGAATTCCAGCAGCTCCACGATGTCCATCAAGGATCTCTTCCCATTCGCCCAATAGCAGGTTCTGAAGAACACAAGATCGAGGTTGTTCGTATAGAGGGTATCGAAAAACCTCTTTGCCTCTTGTGGCGGGAGTTGAATTTCAGGGGGCATGGGAATTCCCGGGGTGGTTCGAACAGGGATCAAAGCGGATGCTCTTTCAATATCACCTGCCGCAGCACTGCGTGGCTTTTTCTCCATAAATCTTTCCTTTAATCGCGCGCACCACTCTTCAACCATACCCAGGTAATTCTCTTTCAGGGACATAGTCGTGGTGTTGTCAAGCCCGAATTTCGCGAGGGAGCTGGCAGAACTCATAAAAAGCTCTTTCAGCCAGGTCCGGCTTCTCTCGTAACCGAAAAGCCAGGAGCCCTCGAACAATCGAAGCTCAATTGACCTGAGCTTTTTTTGAATCGCAGCTGCGACTATCCGTTCTAGATAAAGAGCTTCCTCATTACCCACATTGGCAAGAAAGTACAGCTGAGTAGCGCACAGGTTTCCCAGGACCTCCATTGTTTCAGCGCTGAGCGTATCAATTCTGTCCGATGATGAGTGGTAGTGTCGTGACGGGTACTGGATAAGGGTGGGCAGTACAATATCGATATTCGGATCCGCGGTGATCGCATCGTTTATTATTTCCGGACGGTCGGCTACCGATTTCCAGCGAAGAGTGGGTGTGAGCAGTTCTTCGCAGAGATGCTCAAGCAAATACCCTATACAGGAATTGTTTGCCCCGGGCGGCAGGAACAGATGCAGTACTGAGCGTCCCTTTGACTGATCAACCCCCAGTTCATCGATATTGACCCCGCCGTGTATATTTTGAATCAATTTGGCATGTCTGTGAACCCAGGCAAAAAGTCCGAAACCCTCCCAGTTGAACATAAACCTGATGCTCCGTCGAGGCCGGGGAATTATCCCATTTTCTATAGCCGAATTGAGACTTCGTGCAATTTCCAGAGAAATGCCAGCCCCTGAACCGTTGTCGTTTGCTCCCGGTTCGTACAGATGTGAGGTGATGAGTATCTCCTCCTCCCTGAGGTCTGTTCCCCTTATCAGGCCAGTTGCAAGTTTCATGACACCGTTATAGGTACGGCTCATTATCTCTGCTCGAAGTCTCACGTTGCCATGACGCAAAAGCTCGGAGAGCATCTTCCCCTGCCTGGGTGTTACCATGAACCCCCAGTGTTCACCATACTGTTTTTTGAAGGCGTAGTTTTCCCAGCGAACATCATCAGGTAAATCAAACGCATCACGCACTCCCGGCAGGGTGCCGATGAAATCCGAAACGATTCCCTTCACCTTCAGAGCTCTCATCTGATGGATCAGATCCAGTGGACGGAGGTGGGTGAAGGGTATTTTGCCCTCTAGATCCACGTCTGTTTCACCATTCCACCTGACCAATTCGCCTTCAAACTCGCAGGGCCCGGAGTACATCACAAGAGTCTCAGGCTTAGCGGACCATTCTTGGAGCGTTTTCCTGACTGGTGAAATAATCGTCAACCGGGCAGATTCGACGTCCCACGCCTTCATCGCCCGCCAACCATACCACGTGGCCTTTCCATCAGCCGGATACTCTTCAACCCTAACCTCCACAAGCCCGGCCTTTTTCAGCTCAAGTCCGCATCGTTCGGCAGATCTTTCGAAATTGGGGAAGGTAAAATAGCGTTCGATCCGGTTTTGCTCGGAAGCCTGATAGAGTGCGTTCTCTCCCTTCAACTGTCCGCGAAACCTGTTGTAGAAGACTTTCCACATCGTGAATCCTCCAGGATGATAATCACAGTCTAGAAGCAATCTCTTTCATTTCAGAATTATTGACCTGAAAAAATAGTAATGGATAATACAGATAACGCAATTGCTTTTTCCGTTCAAATATCCTCATTCTGTTTCCTGGTTATTCTGGCAGGAATGCAGTCCCTGCCGGATGAGATCTATGAAGCAGCTGTAATGAACACGACGTCAGGATGGCGGATGTTTCGCTACATAACCCTGCCGCTCATTGGCCCGGTGCTGTTTACGGTAACTATCCTGCGCATGGTGGAGACTTTTAAGATACTGGACATTCCTTTCAACCTTACTTCTGGGGGGCCGGGAATGGCAACTCAAACCTACTCGTTCTACATCTATCTGACCGGTCTTCGAAATTTTAATACTGGCTACGCCTCTGCACTTTCTTATCTCCTGCTCTTTATCATGCTTGGGATCAGCTTGTTCTTCTTCAGAAGACTAAGGCAGAGCTACGAATAGAGGAGGTGGCTTTATGGCAACTATAAAAAAGTGGGGTCTGGGCAATACGCTTGTATGGATTGTGATCATCCTTGCCCTCTGCTGGGCCCTGTTTCCCTTCTATTGGGCTATTATCACTTCATTCAAGTCACCCGGTGTTATTCTAACCAAACCCTCCCTGGTACTCTTTCTGCAGTTCAAGCCGACACTGTTTAACTGGCGAAATGAGTATATCGCCCGTGACGGGAGATTACCAGCATACCTTTCTTTCTTTTCATGCAAGCCTTTAAACTGCTTGATACCCGCTGGTCCCTGATCATGGTTAATGCCACCTTCACTCTGCCATTTGTCGTGCTTATCATGCGTGACGTATTCAAGGAACTGCCCATTGAACTAGAGGAATCAGCATGGGTCGACGGCGCATCGCGTTTCGACGCCTTCCTGCGCATCGCCCTACCCCTTGCGGCTCCGGCACTTGCCGTATCGGCAGTGCTCTGTTTTGCCTTTTCCTGGAACGAATTCATATTTGCGCTGATTTTAAGCTACCAGAAGGCTCAGCCAGTTATCGTTATCATCGCTGGTGTGGAGCATACCCAGGGAGTTCAGTTCTGGTTTGTAGCAACACGACTCTTAGCTGCCATCCTGGTCTTGACGGTACAGCGTTATATCGTCCGCGGTCTCACCTTCGGAACAGTCAAAGGCTAATCGATTTGAGGAAATACCACAAAACTAAAATCCGTTCTTCAAAATACTGCATATTGCATCTCTATTCATACCAGCGATACCCATTTTTTCTGCGTTAATCCCCTCTTTCAGGTAGTTTACACTGTCAATAATGCTGAACATTCGAAGCACTGAGCTCATAGCCGGGGCTGGTATATCCAACTGATTCGCAATCGATACGATTGGAGGAAGTGCAAAGTACAGATCCTCCTTCAGATACGGGCATGAGCCTTTGTGATAGTCGTATCCAAATGTCTCGAACTCTGTGGACATTCGAAGAGCTTCCTCGAGGGTATCACCCCCCATTTCAAAGGTGTGTTTTATCGGTTGAAGTTCTATACCGAAAGCAGTGCCGAGGGCGATCCGATCTCGCTCCATTGCCTCCATCAGTCTTATAACAGAGGGTGGAAGCGCATCTTTGAGAGAGAGGTGATATAGGTCTGAACGCTCAATGAGACCGCGGTGAAGGAGCGTGATCGGTGGGTGTGCTATCCAGTTCATATTATCGAGGCTCGTGTGCATCACATTTTTAGCCGCTGCCAGATCGGGCCACACCGATTTCAGATCCTCGAGGTTTCCCACAATATCCGTAGTTGCCGGTAACGCTGCAACAAACGCCTCGTTTCTCCTTGCGTCAATAAAAATACGGGTAGGATCTTTTTTCGTACAGGTGTAAGGCGACTGATTCATTTCTGCCAGGATGATCTGTTTTCCCCTCTGCTGAATTTTCTTAGCAAATCGCAGACAGGCAAAATATGCTGTTTCTGTGAGGAAGATCTGACCGTCTTGAAAGAAGGGGAGACAGGCATCTACAAATTGTTCATGAGCAAAGGCAGGCGCAGCCAGTATGATCAGACCAACATCCTTCAGTGCCTTTTCGATGTCTGTTGTGGCAACATTTGGTTTTGCTATACCTTCACCGGAAACACCGGAATACTCAAAACCTCCCTTTTCTATTATTGGCTTAATTGTATGTGCAAATTCTGGCAATTCCAACATATTTACGGTAAAACCAGCGTGGGATAATTCTGCTGTTGTAGCAAGGGCCACATTACCCCCACCGAGAACAGCAATTTTTCGAATGTCCATAGAGTAACCTCTTTAATGAATTACGGTATTATTCTTCGTGTCTCTTTATAACCGCTCAGCTTATGAACCTCATTAAGAAAATATTTTATATTTTCATAGGATACATCAGGTGGAATATGGTGATCACAATTTACAAAGTACCCTCCATCCTTGATGAGCTTGTGCACCTTATCAACCTCTTGATCAATATCATTCTTACCCCCCGAAAGCATACGTTTATCAATACCCCCTATTATGATCAAATTTTTTCCATATTTTTTTCGTATCTTGATCGGGTCCATATCACTGGCAATTTCAAATGGATAATGAGCATTTATTCCACAATCGATCCATATGGGTAACAGCTCTTCGGTGTTGCCGTCACTATCAAGTATGAGTGCCTTTACTCCGTTGCTTCTGAGCAATTCCACTATCTTTCTATATCTCGGTGCCATATATCTTTTTACAAATGCTGGTGATACAAGGGGTCCTTTATTGAAACACATATCCTCCCACAACCATACCCAATCCAGTGTCACACCGGC